>CALZLQ010000006.1 GCA_945788385.1 uncultured Prevotellaceae bacterium | reverse complement strand
ACCTCAAAATCTAAAACACAATGGCAATGCTAAACGGTATCATCTCAAAAATCAATGGTTCTGCAGGTAATCTTACCTTCAAGCAGACAGGTGGTCAAACCACCGTAGCGGAAAGTCACGCGCTGAGTGCGCTACACCCCGTGGTACATGAAGGCTCTCGTGTTGTCGGTGCTGCCGTTCTCGTAGTCGTGATTGTCAGAATCTGCAGTCTTCAATACTCTGTCGATACCAGTCGTAGAGTCTCTGGACTCCTTCCTCTATATCTACCTTGTGTGTCCAGCCAAGGCTGTGCAGCTTGCCCACATCGATGAGTTTACGCATCGTGCCGTCGGGTTTTGAGGCGTCGAACTCTACCGTCCCCTCGTATCCCACGACTTTGACTATAAGCTCTGCCAGCTGGCGTATCGTCAATTCCTTGCCTGTGCCTACGTTGATATGGCAGTTGCGTATCTCGCCTAGAGATGGGATTGCGCCTCCGCGGCCTCCCGAATTGTTGCGGTCTACTAGGCCATCGGCTTTTGTACCATAAAATACTGACGAGTATTTTTCTGTACCGACGATGTCTTTGAAGTCTACGTTGAGCAGTATGTGTACGCTGGCGTCGGCCATGTCTTCGCTCCAGAGGAACTCGCGCAGGGGGGTACCTGTGCCCCACAGTCGGACCGTGTTGTCTGATATGCCGTAGAAGGAGAGGGCTTTGAGTATGCGCTCGCGACTGCTCTGTCCGTCTATGCGGTCTTCACCGATAAGGGACGACAGGTTTGCATCGGGGTGTATCGGCCGCTTGGTCATGTCGCGTGTTATAGCTGTCCAGTCTCGGTCGTGTATCAGCTTTGAGAGGTAGATCTTGCGCATCATAGCCGGCATGACGTGCGAGTTCTCCAAGTGGAAGTTGTCGTTGGGGCCGTACAGATTGGTGGGCATGACAGCTATGTAGTTGGTGCCGTACTGGAGGTTGTAGCTCTCACACATCTTGAGTCCTGCTATCTTAGCGATGGCGTATCCTTCGTTGGTGTATTCGAGGGGGCTGGTCAGGAGGCTGTCTTCTTTCATGGGTTGGGGGGCGTCTTTGGGGTAGATGCAGGTGGAACCCAAAAACAGGAGTTTCTTCACGCCGTGGGCATATGATTCGGAGATGACGTTGCATTGGATTTTCATGTTCATCATGATGAAGTCTGCCCGATACAGGTTGTTTGCCATGATTCCTCCTACGAAGGCTGCTGCCAATACTACGGCATCGGGGCGTTCTTCGTCGAAGAACTGCCTTACTGCGTATTGGTCTGTGAGGTCGAGCTCTGCGTGTGTCCTGCCTATGAGGTTGCGGTAGCCTCTCTTGAGGAGGTTGTCCCATATTGCGGACCCTACAAGTCCGCGATGTCCGGCTATGTAGATCTTACTATTTGTGTCAAGCATTGTTGTATAGTTGTTTGTATGGTTGTTTTTATTTCTTCATTCTCCCCAACTCGAACGGTCGAGGTTGCGGTAGCCCACGGCTTCGGCAATGTGTAGCATCTGCACACGCTCGCTACCGTCGAGGTCGGCTATGGTGCGGGCCACCTTCAAGATGCGTCCGTAGGCGCGCGCCGAGAGTTGGAGACGCTCCATGGCCTTGCGCAACATATCCATAGATTCGGCATCGGGCTGGGCATACTGGTGAAGCATACGCTCGGTCATCTGAGCATTGCAATGAACGCCCTTGAAGTCCTTGTATCGCAGCTCTTGAATACGGCGTGCAGCCACCACTCTTTCGCGTATGGCGGAAGAAGGCTCTCCAGGCTTGAGAGTAGACAACTCATTGAAGGTGACTGGCTGTATCTCGCACTGTATGTCTATACGATCAAGCAGGGGGCCTGAAATCTTGTTGAGATAGCGCACTATCTGACCGGGGGTGCATACGCAGGGTTTGGTGGGGTGATTGTAGTATCCGCAGGGGCATGGGTTCATGGAGGCTACGAACATGAAATTGCAGGGATAATCGACGGTGCCTTTGGCACGACTCAATGTGATGCGTCTGTCCTCCAACGGTTGGCGCAACACTTCGAGGACGGGGCGGCTGAACTCGGGGAGCTCGTCGGCAAAAAGGACGCCATTGTGTGCCAGGCTTATCTCTCCAGGCTGAAGATTGCTGCCTCCACCTACAAGGGCCACTTGCGAAATGGTATGATGCGGGCTGCGGAACGGACGCACGGCGATGAGTGAGCAATGGTGTTCTCCGTCGTTGTCAAACTGAGATGAAGAGGTCAGCTTGCCTGCTACGGAGTGTATCTGGGTCGTCTCGAGCGACTCTTGGAGCGACAATGGGGGGAGGATACTGGGCAGGCGTTTGGCCATCATGCTCTTGCCACTGCCCGGAGGGCCTATCATGATGAGGTTATGTCCACCTGCTGCTGCCACTTCGAGTGCACGCTTGACGTTTTCCTGACCTTTGACATCTGCAAAGTCGAAATCATAGTTTGACTGGCGCTTGGAGAAATCGAGACGTGTGTTGATTTCTGTTGGCTGGAGAGTATGGGTGCCGTTGAGAAAGCCTACCACTTCGTTTAGGTTGGAGACTCCGTATACTTTCAGGCGGTCCACTACGGCTGCTTCCGCGACATTCTGTATTGGCACGAACAGGCTTTCGTAGCCTAACTCTCGCGCTTTGACGGCTATGGGCAGGGCTCCGCGTATGGGCTGGAGCGAGCCGTCAAGACTAAGCTCGCCCACCATCATTACCCCTTCGAGCCGACTTGCATCTATTTTGTCGGAACACGCCAGTATACCTACAGCCATGGGGAGGTCGTATCCGCTTCCTTCCTTGCGTACATCGGCAGGAGCCAGATTTATCATCACCTGGCGCGTGGGGTATTCCATGCCGCTATTCTCTATGGCTGCCACTATGCGCTCATGGCTCTCCTTGACCGCGCTGTCGGGCAGACCTACGAGGATAAACCTGATACCTCGCGTTATGTTGACCTCAATGGTGACTTGCTGCGCTTTAAGACCTTGGACGCTCGCGCTGTATACCTTTACAAACATAGACCGGGGCTTGGGTGTGTCATTTGCTGAGCAGCTCGCCTATGTGCTCATCGTAGTCCAGACTGTCATCTACGAAAAACTTGAGTTCAGGGATAATGCGCAACTGCATTCTCACTCTGTTGCCAAGCTCGTAGCGTACGGATTTGACGTTGGCGTTGATATTGCCTACAATCTCCTCAGCTCGCTCACTGGGGAATACGCTGAGATATGCGCGGCACACGCTCATGTCGGGGCTGATACGGCAGGTGCTGACGCTCACAAGGACGCCGCGCATGGCTGCTGTCTGCCTCTGGAACATGTCACTCAACTCTTTCTGGATGAGTCGTGCTATCTTGTTCTGTCTTGTTGTCTCCATCGGAAAATTCTATTATTTCTTTCTAATGATTGTCAGACCATCGCGCAGGGGGAGTATGACTTTCTCTACTCTTGCGTCGTGGGCTACCATATCGTTGAAGCGTTGCAGCCCTAAGGTCTGCAGGTCGCTCTGGCGGGCTGACTCGGTGATGCGCCCGTACCAAAGTGTATTATCGGCCAGGATATATCCGCCACTGCGGAGGCGTGGCAGGACCATATCGTAGTATTGTACATACTCTCGTTTGTCGGCGTCTATGAAGGCCATGTCCCACTCCATATCCATCTTGGGTACAAGCTCGAGTGCATCACCGATATGTATGTGTACAAAATGTCCGTAGGGACTGCCCTCTATCCATGGCCGTGCAAAGTCTTCCATCTCGTCGAAGACTTCGAAGGTGTGTAGCTCTGCTCCTTCGTCGAGCCCCTCGGCCATGCTCAGGGCTGAGTAGCCGCTGAACATACCCAGTTCGAGCACTCTGCGCGGACGTATCATGCGTACAAGCATCTTGAGCAAGCGTCCTTGCAGATGTCCGCTTGCCATCTGTCCGTATGACAGTTTTAGCTGGGTGTCGCGCCAAAGACGATGCAGATATTCTCCTTCGGCATCAATGTGGTCAAGTATATATCCCTCGATATCCATCACCTGAGACGCTGCAGGGCGTCGATTGCCAGGCGATAGCCGTCGAGGCCAAAGCCGCATATTACGCCTTTGCAGGCTGGCGAAATCACGCTGTGGTGACGAAAATCCTCGCGCTGGTGGATATTGCTTATGTGCACCTCGACCACGGGGGCATTGACTGACTTGATGGCGTCAAGCAAGGCTATGCTGTAGTGTGTGTAAGCCGCCGCATTGAGCACAATGCCATCTCGGTCAAAACCTACCTCGTGAATCTTGTCGATAAGTTCGCCTTCTGAGTTGCTCTGGAAGTAGTCTATCCTAATCTTGGGAAAAGCGTCGCGCAACACGTGCAGGTAGTCTTCAAAACCTTTTTTGCCATATATCTCTGGCTCGCGGATGCCCAGAAGATTAAGATTTGGGCCGTTGATAATTTGGATTCTCATATCTTTTTAATATATTTGCTACTGCAAAGATACAAATAAGACGGAGAAAAGCAAAAACAAAAGTGTTTTTTCTCTACAAAAGTACACACCCTTTTTATCCTTGTGGTTTAAAACATGATTAGCCCTGACATCACAAAGCGATATTCCCAATACCTCAAACTCGAGCGCGGTCTCTCGCCTAACACTCTCGATGCCTATATGCGCGACTTGCAAAAGCTCTCTGAATATTATGCCGACAACGGCTACGATTTCCGCTCTGTGACGCTCGCACAGCTGGACCAATTTGCCAGCACTCTGCGTCAGGCGAACATCTCTGCCCGCAGCCTTGCGCGCATATTGAGCGGAGTGCGCAGTTTTTACAAGTTTCTGCAGCTTGAGGGCGAAATAGAGCAGGACCCTACTGAGCTTCTTGAATCTCCGAAGACTGGCCGTCACCTCCCTCAGGTACTCAGCACTGAAGAGATTGACCGGATTCTGGCTGTCATTGACCAGAGCAAGCCTGAGGGGGTGCGCGACCATTGCATCATTGAGATGCTATACTCTTGCGGTCTGCGTATCAGCGAGCTTATCTCGCTCACCTTTGCTGACCTCTTCCTCAACGATGGCTTCATACGTGTCAGAGGCAAGGGTAGCAAGGAACGACTTGTACCTATCTCGCCTCGTGCCATCAGCGAGCTCAAGGGCTGGTCGAGCATACGTTGTCACATCACTCCACAGAGAGGCTTTGCCGACCATGTCTTTGTCTCCTTGCGCCGCGGACGTGCCTTGTCGCGCATCAGTCTCTTTGTCTATATTAGGCAATATGCTGCTCAGGCTGGCATCACAAAGGACATCTCGCCACACACGTTCAGACATAGTTTTGCCACTCACTTGCTCCAGGGTGGAGCGAACCTCAAGGCTATTCAGGAGATGTTGGGTCACGAAGACCTCTCTACAACAGAAATTTATACTCACATAGATCGTACACACCTGCGCGAGCAAATTCTCACTTGCCACCCACGCAACAAGAATCTGCCTTAGATTATTGACTTTCATCATAAAAAAAACATCTTTAACTTAATTATTACTAAAAAGCAGCATCCCCGTTTGATTTTTAGTCCACTTATTCGTAACTTAGTAGTCAAATAGCATTCTACTGATTAATATAAGGAGAAAAATCATGAACAAAAGAATTTCTTTGGTCTTGATGTCCGCCAGCATCCTGGCTGTGACATCATGCAGCAAATTGGGCAATTTGAGCGCAGACAACTTCAAGGTCACCCCTACCCCACTTGAGGAGATTGGTGGTGAGGTACCTGCTACTGTCAGCGGAGTCTTCCCCGAGAAATATATGAAAAAGAAGGCTGTGGTGACGGTGACTCCAGTACTGAAGTTTAACGGCAGGGAGGTAGCTGGACAAAGCGCCACATTCCAGGGCGAGAAAGTCCAGGGCAATGGTACTGCCATACAGTACAAGGTAGGAGGCACTTACACGATGAAGGCTACGTTCCCCTATGAGGCCGACATGATGAACAGCGACCTGTACGCACGCTTTGAGGCTCGTATTGGCAACAAGGAGGTGTCGGTACCTGAGGTAAAGATTGGTCATGGCGTACTCTCTACAAGCCAGCTCCTCACGGCGTGCAGCACCAAGGCTTCTACTGCCTCTGATGCCTTCCAGCGCGTCATCGAGCACAAGCAGGAAGCCAATATCAAGTTTCTCATCAATCAGGCTAACCTCCGCGCGAGCGAGAAGAAGAGTGTGAGCATCAGCGAGCTCGTCAATATACTCAAGGAAATCAACAACAATAGCGAAGAGCGTGCTCTGCAGAGTATCCAAGTCAGCGCATATGCAAGCCCCGATGGCAGCTACAGCTTCAACGAGAAACTGGCTGAAAAACGTCAGAACGTTTCTGCCGACTATCTGCGAGATCAGCTCAAAAAGCTGAAAATGGACGCTGACATTGATACTAAGTTTACTGCTGAGGACTGGGAAGGTTTCCAAGAACTTATCAGCAAGAGCAATTTGCTGGACAAAGATGTAATTCTGCGCGTGCTCTCGATGTACAAGGACCCCGAAGAGCGCGAGAAGCAAATCCGCAACATGAGCAGCGTATATACGGAGCTGGCTGACGGCATCATGCCTGAGTTGCGCCGTGCACGCCTGATAGTCAACTACGAAGTAATAGGTCGCAGCGACTCTCAGATAGTCGAGGCCATGAATGAGAAATCTGCAGATCTCAGCATAGAGGAGATGCTACGTGCGGCCAATGTTCTGACCAAGGATAACGACACACGCAAGCAGTGGTACAAGCAGATTATCCAAAAGTACCCAGATGATTGCCGCGCGTACAACAATCTTGCACAAATAGCTATCAGCGAGGGCAACTGGACGGAGGCTGAGAGCTATCTGTCACAAGCCAAGGCCAAAGACTCACGCTCTGCCGAGACTAATGCCAACCTCGCACTCATTGCCTTGCAAAAAGGAGACAAGGCCTTAGCAGAGAGCTATCTCGCTCAGGCAAGCGGTGCGGATACTTTCGGCGAAATCTCGGGTGCGCTCAGCATTGCCAAGGGCAACTACTCTCAGGCACAGAAGAGTCTGACTGGCTCTAACTCTAACACCGCTGCACTGGCTCAGATTATGAACAAAGACTATGCTGCTGCTACTCATACTCTGGACAACGTGAGCAAGCCTGACGGCACCACTCACTATCTCAAGGCAATAATTGCGGCCCGTACCAACAATGCCGCATCGGTGACTGCTGAATTGAAGTCTGCCATTGCCAAGAACCCGGCTCTCGCCCAGCGAGCTGCCAAAGACATCGAGTTCCAACAGTATGCCAACGCCGTGGCAGCCATTGTGAAGTAACTCGAACCAACAAATCATTCGTTTCGAATCAATACACCTTGAAAAGTCTGTTGCTTTCTATAATCGCCCTTTCTGCCATATACTCATGTAGTGGCAGAAAGGGCGAGATGCGTATCACTGGCAATATTGACGGCATGAACGACGCACGTCTCACCGTATTCAGTCCTGACGACGGAATCGTCGGTATCGACACTATCATAGTGAAAGACGGCAGACTCGACTGGGCCTGCGAGTGCAGCGCAGCTGAGGCTACATACGTCATCGTCTATCCCAACATGTCTACGCTGACTGTCTTTGGGGGAAGCGGCCAAGTGGCTCGCCTTAACGGCAGTGCCCGCAATCTAAGCGAAATGGAAGTCAGTGGCTCCGAGGCCAACGATGACTATTCGCAGCTTCGCAAGGAAATGTCTGCCAATCCGGGGCTGGCAGACAGTCTCTGCGAACGGTATATCTCATCACACCGCGAGAGCCTGCTCGCCAATCACCTTGAGCATGAGCGTGCTTCGCAGTCCATACCGCCATCATTACGTCAAGGAGCGAAACTGCCCAAGTTCTCCCTACGTATGCGAAACGGCAAGACTGTCACCTCGGTCGAACTACGAGGCAAGTATGTCTTGCTGACCTTTTGGGCATGCTGGCGAGGCAACTCGCATTCCATCAATTATCAGATTCGCAAACTGAGGCGCGAAAGCAAAGTACCATTTGAGTGTATCTCGTACAGTCTGGACATCAACACACAGTCCTTGGCCAGCAGCGAACGCTACGACTCTATCTCTTGGCACAGTTATTGCGACCAACAAGGCTTCGCTTCGAAACTGGCGTCGCGCCTTGGTGTCAGAGACATACCTTATTACGTACTTGTCGACAAGAAAGGTATAATCATCGAGAGTAGCCGCGACATCGAAGACATAAGACTAAAGATACAGACTCTACAACCCTGACTGCCATGCTACCCTACGAACTCTTTATCGCCTTTCGCTATCTCTTTTCCAAAAAGAGCCACAATGTCATCAATATCATCTCGATGATTTCTGTGATAGGAGTGGCCGTGACTACCATGGCGCTTGTCTGCACACTCAGCGTATACAATGGGTTCCAGGGCTTGGTGGCAGACTTGTTTACCGGCTTCGATCCCGAGTTGAAAGTAACCCCTGCCAAGGGTGCGTTCATGGATATAAACGACAAGCGTCTGCGTGCATTGCAGCACTCAAAAGACATTGCCGTACTAACCCCCGTCATGGAAGGCCAAGCCCTGGTCATCGCTGGACAGGAGCAAGTGGCCGTGACACTCAAAGGTGTGGACGACAATTATATCGAGCAGAGCAACATCGCTGATGCTCTGTATGGCGAGACTGAGGGAGTGCCTAATCTGCACATCGCAGACATACTGGAATACGGCATCCCAGGCATTCAGCTATGTTCGAAGCTCAGCATAGGCATCAACTCAGTAGACCCTCTGCAAATCTACGCCCCCAAACAAGGAGAAAGGGTGAATATGGCTAACCCTACGAGCAGTTTCAACCACGACGAACTACAAATGTCTGGAGTAGTGTTTAGCGTGCATCAAAACAAATATGACGCCAACTATATACTCTGCTCATTAGGCTTTGCCCAACGTATTTTCGACCAAAGAGGACGTATCAGTGCCATGGAGATAAAGCTTGCCAAGGGGGGCAGTCGCAGCAATATAGAGGCCCTTCTGGGAGAAGATTTCATAGTGCAGGACCGCTATGAGCAGCAGGAAGACGTATTCCGCATCATGAAGATTGAGAAGCTGCTCACGTACGCTTTCCTGTGCTTTATCCTCATAGTGGCCTGTCTCAACATCATCGGCACTCTCTCAATGCTCATGATTGAGAAGAAGAAAGACGTTTGCACCCTAAGCAATCTCGGAGCCACTGCAGGGCAGATACGACGCATCTTCTTCTACGAAGGACAACTAATCACCATAGCCGGAGCTGTCGTGGGCCTCATCACAGGAGTCCTGCTATGCCTCGGCCAGCAACACTATGGCTGGATACGCATGGGACAAAGCGAAGGCAGCTTCATCATCGATGCCTATCCAATAATAGTAAACCCACTCGACATTCTGGTCATCTTTGCAACCGTCATATCGGTGGGTTCACTCAGCGTTTATCTGTCAGTCAAGAGATTCTAACCTACCTGACTGCCTGGCTTTACTTCGTCTATAGTGGTCGTCACCGCAAGGTCGCCATTGAAGTTGACAGCCGAAAGAATCATACCCTGACTCTCCACACCCATCATCTTGCGGGGCTCGAAATTAGCCACAAACAATACTCTCTTGCCTACGAGACGCTCTGGCTCGTACCATTGGGCTATACCTGACACGATGGTACGTTCTATGCCACTCCCATCATCGATGACGAACTTCAGCAACTTCTTGGATTTCTTTACCTTCTCGCAACTCTTTACCAAACCTACGCGAATGTCAAGCTTCTCGAAATCCTCGAAGGAGACATTAGGCTTGACAGGATTGGCCCTATATGCGGCCTCTTCATTGGCACGTACCGTATCCTCAAGTTTCTTCACCTGAGCGGCAATAACATCGTCCTCGATTTTAGTAAACAGAAGTTCGGGCTTGGAAAGAACCACACCCTCAGACATCAAATCTGTTCGGCCGAGGTCCTCCCATGAGAAAGACTTCATTGCAAGCATCTCGCGCAAACGCCCACTTGAGAAGGGCAAGAAAGGCTCAAATGCTATAGCCAGATTGGCTGTAATCTGCAGGCTGATGTTGATAATCGTCTTGACGCGCTCTGGGTCTGACTTCACTACCTTCCATGGCTCACAATCGGCAATATACTTATTGCCGATACGCGCCAAATTCATGGCCTCTTTCTGTGCTTCACGGAACTTGAAATTCTCCAGCAGGCTCTCCAGTTTGTCTTTCACATCACAGAACTCAGCCAGCGTAGCGCGGTCGTAGTCACTCAACTCACCGCACCCGGGAACCGCTCCTTCATAGTACTTCTGAGTAAGCTGCAAAGCACGATTTACAAAGTTGCCATACACAGCCACAAGCTCATTGTTGCAACGCGCTTGATAGTCGGCCCAAGTGAAGTCATTGTCTTTCGTCTCAGGGGCATTGGCTGTCAGCACATATCTGAGCTCATCCTGACGATTAGGCAAATCCTCTAAATACTCATTAAGCCAAACAGCATAATTCTTGCTCGTCGAGATCTTGTTGCCCTCAAGATTCAAGAACTCGTTGCTTGGCACGTTGTCTGGCAGGATATAACCGCCATGTGCTTTCAGCATGGCTGGGAATACAATACAATGAAACACGATATTGTCTTTGCCAATAAAATGCACCAGACGGGTCTCAGGATCCTTCCACCACTTCTCCCAGCCCCCCAATTCTGGATGGGACTCACATAGTTCTTTGGTATTGGAGATATACCCAATCGGAGCATCAAACCACACGTATAGTACCTTGCCCTCGGCTCCCTCTACTGGCACTGGGATGCCCCAATCCAAATCACGGGTCACAGCACGTGGACGCAAGCCCCCATCAAGCCAACTCTTGCACTGGCCGTACACATTGCTGCGCCACTCCTTGTGTTCCTCCAAAATCCACTTCTCCAACCATTCCTGATCCTTGTCGAGAGGCAGATACCAATGCTTCGTCTCTCTCTTGACCAAGGGATTGCCCGTTTCTGCGTTGTAAGGATTTATCAGTTCTTCAGGCGAAAGCGTGGCGCCACACTTCTCGCACTGGTCACCATAGGCTTCAGGAGCATGACATCGCGGACACTCACCCCTGACATTGCGGTCTGTCAAGAAACGCCCGGTCTCCTCGTCATAAAACTGCTCTGACACTTGCTCTACAAACTTGCCTTCATCATACAGCTTCCTGAAAAAATCAGAAGCAAACTCATGATGCGTAGCACTCGTAGTACGTCCGTATACATCAAACGATATGCCAAAGTCCTCAAATGACTTCTTGATAAGATTGTGATAGCGGTCTACCACATCCTGAGTAGAAATGCCCTCCTTGCGAGCCCTTATCGTCACCGGCACCCCATGCTCATCACTTCCACCTACGAAAATCACATCACGCCCCTTCAGTCTGAGGTAACGCACATATATATCTGCAGGTACGTACACACCAGCCAAATGCCCGATATGCACTGGGCCATTAGCATAAGGCAAAGCCGAAGTCACCGTAGTTCTTTTAAAACTTTTGCTCATATATCATTGTATCATATTAAATTCCAGTATGCAAATTTACGATAAAAAACATTATAATGCAAGAAATACATTTCTTTTGTTGTACAACAGGACGACATCACACTATAGTATCTCAGAAAAAAACAATAGCGGAATCCTCAGGTTAAACCCGAATCGGGCACAGTACTGTTGTGCGTTAATGAAAGGCACAGTATCAGTCAGTAATTGAAATATTGATGGTCTCTACGGGGTGGCGTGGGTCGGTGCTGATGAGCAGCACTCGGGGGCGTGCCTTGGAACGTTTCAGATTTTGTGGGTAGACGATGATTTTGAGTTTGGCTTCCTTACCTGGCTTGATATTTCGGCTTGAAAGGGCTACGCCTACGGCTTGGTTGAAAACTTGTATGTTTTTTATTTCTAAAGTGGTCTTGCCGTTGTTGCGCAGTCTGATGGTGTGGGTCTTCTCTTTCTTCTTGCCAAACCCGCCTATGGTAACATCTGTCTCGCTTAGTTCAAGTTTGGGGGCTTGCTCTATTTGGGTGGCATCGAGGGTGGCAAAGGCTGGCAGGAGTACGGCGGAGATATTGACTTCGTTGTCTTCGCTTACTTTGTCGCCCATATAGCGTGCGAGGTATACGCTGGTCTGATTCAAGCCGAGAGAGGGGACTTTGTCGCTGTCGAGCGTGAGGCGTATCTTGCCTATCTTTCCGCCTGGGATGTTTTCGGGCAGATATTGGGCGGTGAGGTATGGCGGGAGGTGCATCAACTGAGGGCGGAATGCTGTGCGCTCAGTGTTGTAGACCATAAATTCGCATGTGGGGTAGTCGCCTCGGTTGACGTTGTCAAACTCGATGTAGTTGGTACTCATGCGTACGTTGCCCAAATCATAGGGGAATCTGCTCTCGGCGTCGGATATTAGTTCGCTCTCAGTGGTTACGACACGTCCTTGCATAGTGAGCAGTATGGGGTCAGACGTGGCATCGGTATAGACGTGAAGGTGCTTGCTGAAGGTGCCGAGCATGGCTGCGTCATATATCGCGGTTATCTCACCTCGCTGTCCTGGGGCGATTGGTGTCTTGGGGTACTCCACCTTGGTACAGCCGCATGAGGGGTGTACATCGGTGAGGGTGAGTGGCTTGTCACCTCGGTTGACAAAGGAGAATACTATCCGGCGTGGCTGTTTGTAGATGATTTCTCCAGTCTTGAGTATTTCGTGATCTGCTACGAATCGAGCTTGGGCCAAAAGTGTTTGGCTGGCTGTGAGGAGTAAAAGTGTGATGATGAGATGTCGTTTTAGTATGTTCATTTGGTTGTCGGTTTTTCAAGTGTGCGCAGGGCGGCTTCCATTTGGCGAAGCAGGTCTCGTTTGTCAGTGGATGGCGAATAGACGAAGCCTTCTGCGACGATGACTTTGCGTGCTGTGCTGTCTATGCGTACGAGGGATGTGAATGGGCCTCCGAGTGCTGCATTGCGTACTTGCCACAGGCCGCGTGCTTCGTAGACCTGTTTGTTGTCTATATTACGTATGCGGCAGATGACGAGAGGCTGGTCCTTCTCGCGCACTGTCTCCATCCATTGGTCTGCACGCTCGCCTGGGATATTGATTTTCATGACTGAGTCGCGCTTGCTGACGTAGCGTATGGGGTCAAACTCGTTACTGCCGTCCCAGTCGTAGCGATAGACTACAATGTTGAGGTCTTTCTGGTTGAGGTTGGTACCACCCCAGAGAAATTCCTTGGCGCACTTGGTAGCACTGAGGCTTTCGGGCACACGTATGGTCATGCCGAGAGTCTTGCGGAGGTCATCGCTGACTTTCTTACTGTATTTTTTTCTGAGTTGTGCGACTCGCATCTCAATCTGCGCGTCTGCGATGATGTCTTGAATCTTTGCGCTGTTGCGGTGCAGGTATTCTCGTAGCTGGTCTGGGTTGGGGGCGGTGACGGTGAGCTCTATCTGGGGGTAGGCTGTGACGTTGCGGTTGATGCCTATGATTGGCTTCTTGACGCTTGGGTCTACGTGGACGAAAAGCTTGCTGTGCATGGTGGTGTAGCTTCGTTCGTAGTTGTCGCTGAAGATGCGTGTGATGCGAAACATCTTTTCGGCTTGCATGAGTCCTGGGACTTGTGCTTCGACGATATTTTCAATGCTGTCGCGGAGGTCGGTCTGCCATAGTTGGCGGTCTACGACGACGAGGAGCTCGCTGGGGAGTCCTTTCGATTTGACGAGGGTCTTCTTGGTATTGCTAACATTGTCGCAACTTGTGATGCTGAATAGTACTGCTATGGCAAGTACAACTTGCTTGGCGTAGTGTAATTGTTGCGTTTTTTTCATAATTCTCAATGTTCAATACAGTATAATTGTTTTGTTGCTTGCATGTCCTTGGTATTCTGGTGCGTAGATGCATTTGATGGTCGGTATGCCTGTGTTGTATTGGCCTGTGCGGTCTGCTTTGTATGTTTCCTGAATGATATACTGCCCGTGGGGGAGGTCTTCGATGTAGTATTCGATGCTTTGGTCGCAGACTTGGCGGTAGTAGCTTACGCCGTCTTGCCATGCGTGACCTGAGAGTGGGTCCTGTGGCTCTAAGGCTGCTGCGCGCGGGATATTGAGGTGTATGTATTGGTAGTCGCGTTGGGCTGTAATCTTGATGCGTGTGGTGTGGGGGGTGCTGGCATCGTGGCTATTGTCGGAGGTGATGTCTTCGACGCTGAGCTCGGTGCTGTGACTCTCTACTTTGTCGTATGGCAGGGTGTAGTTTGCGTAGATGCCTACCCACATGGGGTCGGAGGCTGTGTTTGTGATGGTGTGTGTGTTGCGTCGTATGATGTCGATGGTGTCGCGCTGTATTACGTCGAGGCGGGTAAGACTGACAGGCTGCCTGTCGTTACTAAGTATGGCGTAAGCAGCGTCAACGCAGTTTACGGCTGTGCCCCAACCTTGGGTGCGCTTTTGATTGAGTAGGTGCAGACGCATATCGGCGAGGGTTTGCTTGTCCTCGGGGGTGACGGCCTGGAGTGCCTCCATGACTTGGGTGTGTATGTGTATGCGACGGTCTATGCTTGGGTTGGCTCCTGCGCGGTATGCGAGGTAGCATCCATCGCTATGGTTAAGACGTTGCTTGAGGGTGGCGAGACATTTTTCGTTGATCTTGCCGCTGAAGTTTTTTTCGATGATGAGACGTATGGCGAGGTATTCGCTTCCCTGCCTGTAGTAATCGTCGTCCAAATGCTTGATGATTTGCTTGACGAGGGCATAGGTGGAGTCTGTCTCGGTGGCTCCACTCTTGGTGAGGATATAGGCGGTATGGAGGTCGCGGAGGGTGGGAGCCCATTGTTTGTCGTAGGTCTTGCGATGCTTGATTTGCTCGGTTGTTGTGGTGGTGAGGTAGTGGCTGATGCGTCGCAGAAGGGTGTTGGTCTTAGCATCGCGCTGGGTAAGGCGGCTGAGCATATAGCCTACTTCGATGGTGCAGTATGGACTGCTTTCGAAGCCTTTGTACCAGCTGAGTCCGCCGTCTGGATTTTGCATCTTGCAGAGCTGGTCGATATAGCTGAGGGTGTCTGTCTGTCCTAAGCGTGTGGTGGCGTAGTGGGCGGCGGCGAGGGTAAGTACGTCGTCCTGATCTGGTATGGTGAGCTGCATGAGGGCTTCGACTGCGCTTTGCTTGGGGTCAGTGTTGCGCTCGATGATTACTTGGCGGTGTGTGGCAGTGATGGGCAGTAGCTCTCGCCATGTGAGTTCTTTACTCTGCCCTGGGTCGATGGTGAGGGCTTGGGTGGCAGTGAGTTGGGCTGTGTTGGATAGGACCGGCAGTTCGCGTAGCTCACCGTCGCTGTCGTGAGGGGCTTGGGCTGTGAGTCTGACGCTTAGCCCTTGTGTGCCCTCGGGGATATATAGCTCGACTGTGAGTGTGGTGTCGCTTTGTGCTTCGAGCTGCAAGGTGTAGTTTTGTCGCAGCAAGGCTTTGCTCTTGCCTATGGGAGTGATGGTGAGGTTTGCTTTGATGTGTTGCCTGGATTGAGTGGTATTGGTGATGTGTAAGGGTATGCTGGCTTGATCGTTCTCACGAAGGAAGCGTGGGGCTTGTATTTGTGCCATGAGGGCTTTGCGTGCTATGAGGGTGGTGTCGAGGGTTGTGATGTGCATATCTTGGGTGTGGGCATATCCTCGTATTGCCCATGTGGTGAGGCTTTGTGGCAGAGTGAAACTGACTTGTATGTGCCCTGTGCTGTCTGTGCGAAGTTGCGGGGCGAAGTAGGCAGTCTCGCTGAATTGTGACCTGACTGGCTGGTCGTAGCTTGACTCTTCTTCTGTGACTTCTTCGCGTAGCATAGAGTCATCTCGGACTGTTCCTTCAGCTCGCGATGTCATAGCGTTGCTGAGCTTGTGTGTAGGGGCTTGGTCATATGCTACGGATAAGACGCTACGCAGGATGGGGTGTTTTCTTGCGATGGCTGGGTTGTCGAAATATTTTGGGTCAAAACTACTGTACTGATAGTTTTTTATCTTGTAGGTCCAGGGGTCGAAACTTTGGAATATTGTCATGCGCTGGGGGGTGTAGACGTTGTTGTAGCGTGTGATGGAGTGTGGGAGGTGGTGGGTGGTGTTGATGCCGCCTATGTAGGTGTTTCGATATAGTGCGTCGAGCGATTTGTCGTAGATGCTGAGCATGAGGTTGGCATTGGCTCTTGTGCCGTCGGGCTCGCTGAGTCGCAGGGTCCATTGCTCTGTGGCACCGGGTTGAGTGTGGTCGCGGAAAGTGTCCCAATGCAAATGAAGGTCTCGTCGGGGCATGCGTTTCTTGAATGTGAGTGTTTTGTTGTGGACTGTGCCGTCCATGACGTAGGTGGCGGTGACACTTAGTCCGTCGCCGTAAGTGGGGTCGTAGCAGATGTCGTAGTGGATGAGGGTGTCGCGTACTTCGACAACGTTGTCAAAGACGATATTTTCTTTGGCAAAGCCTGTGAGGTGGACATACATAGTACGCCCTGTGTGGTTGCGGAGGTTTATGGCTGTGGGAGTGTCGGTGTCGATAGTGTCTGTCTGGCTTTCTGCCCAAGTCTCTTGTGGAGCTTGCTGAATGGGCTGCATCTTGGGGTCTTCGAAAAGGCGTACTGTGATGGTGGCGTCGTGACTTTCTCCTGTGGTGGAGCGAACGCTGAGGTTGATGTTTAGGTGAGGGAAGTAACGCAGTGGCATTGGACCTTGCAAATCATTCAACTCGTGCTCGCGGAGGCGTACGGGCATGGCAAAGCGGCCTTCACGGTCGGTATAGATGGTGTCAAGGTCGTGTAGGTCTGCTGTTCGTTGGCCTCGCCACCACCAACAACTGATGCGATGGCTTTGACCTGTGACACGAGCATTGCGCAAGGGAGTACCATTGTAATTGTGGGCTTGTCCGCTTACCCAAATGGTACTGTCTTGTCGATGCCAATCTTTTTCGTCGTCAAGCTGAATATAGAACTCTGGGCGTTTGTATTGCTCGATGTGTATGGCTCTTGCTCCGTCAGTGTTGGTACGTATGGTGTAGGTGCCGAGCTTGTCGAGGGTCTCAGGGAGATTGAATTGTGTCGTGGCTGTGCCTAAGTGGTCGGTGGTGGTTTCTTGGGTCATGATGGTCTTGCCCTCGATGTCTTGGAGGGTGAACTTAACCTTCTCGCCTGTCTTGGTATGGGCGTCCCAGTGACGCTGCTCGTAGACTACGGCGCTGACTTTAATCTCTTGTCCCGGCCTGTATATGCTACGGTCTGTAAAGATGGCGGTGCGGGTTACGTATTTGTCTTGGGGCTTGGTATAGCTGTATGTCTCCCAGTATTTTATTTTGGGTAGAAAACTGTCTGTGCCGAGTGTTACTGATGCGCTTTGGGTCTTGCGGTCTATGTTGACAGTGGCTTGGGGGCATGGGCGTCCGCTCTTGGCATCAACGGCTTTGACGATGATGTCTTTGTTGGCGTCGGTGCCTGGTATGTCGAGGGTGAAGGCTTGGAGTGTGCTGACATAGAAGGTAGCCTCGGCATAGCTTGGCTTGTGGCGTAGTCGTATATTGGATGTGCTGGTGGCTCTGAGCTTGTACTGGCCTGGCTGGGTGGGGGCAAGGTGGGGATTTTGTGTCTTGCTGACAGGCTTGCCTTTGCTGTCGTAGATGGCGTAGGTGATACCGGTCACGTTTTTGGATTGTATCTTGATTCGGAGAGAATCGCCTGGGTAATATACTTGGGCCATCTTTATCTCAAGGCTTGGGGCGTTGAGCCAAATGGAGTCGTTGGCGCGTTGGAGGCGGTCTATCTTGGCTTGTATCGTGGCTGGCTTGGTATTGCCTTTGGTGGCATAGTAGTCTATGAGTTCCTGACGACTCATGGGGAGGGAGTCGTGGGGCATATTGTCCCATGCTGAACGCCATACTACGTAGAGCATGCGTTGGCCATAAATCTTTTCGTCGCGCCCACGCCTGACGAGGGGTATCCAGTCTTTGGTGGGCGCGGCGTAGAGCTCGTCCTTGAATGATAGGGCTGTGTGGTAGAGCTCGTTGCTACGTGCTCTCCACTTGCCTGTGACTTCCGTATTTGCTCTTTGGGCATAAAGTTGTGCCATGCAGGCTGCGGTCACGGCGCGTCTCACTCCTGTAGTGTTTTGGTACTCTTGCTCCAAGAGTTTGAGGTTCCATTCGATACTGTCGGGGTGTAGGGCTTCGCGTTTGATGCCTTGCTCGAGTAGTGTAGTAAGGCGGTCTTCGCTGCTGTGGATTGGCAATATGCTCAACAGGGTTAGACAAATAGTGATTAGTCTATTCATTCTTGGTCGATATTTGGTGTATGCTTATTTATCTTTGGTGGCTATTACTTCGATTTCCACGAGTGCCGCTTTGGGAAGGTCCTTGACTGCTACCGCGCTGCGAGCTGGATAGGGGGCTTGGAAGTATTGGGCGTAGACTTCGTTCATGGCAGCAAAGTTGCTCATATCGGATAGGTAAACTGTGGTTTTTATTATCTTGTGCATCCCTGTGCCTGCTGCTTCGAGTATGGCCTTGATGTTTTTTAGCGACTGGTGAGTCTGCTCTTGTATGCCTCCTGGGGCAAAGGCTCCTGTGCCTGGATCTATGGGTAATTGACCGCTGGTGTAGACAAGACCGTTCGCTTCGATGGCTTGTGAGTAGGGCCCTATGGCTCCCGGGGCTTTTTCGGTGATTATTGAGTTCATGTTTGTGTGTGTTTTTTGTACTAAATGGCTTTGAGGAGGGCTTTGAGGAATACCCAGAATTTTTCTACGCTTGAGATATTGCAACGCTCATCGGGAGTGTGGGGGCTACGCAGGGTTGGTCCGAAGCTTACGAGGTCCATGTTGGGATAAACTGCGCCGATGAGGCTGCACTCAAGGCCTGCGTGGCATACTTCGACTTTGGCTTCTTCGTCGAAGATGTCTTTGTAGACTTGTACCATCTTGGCTACTATGGGGCTGTCAAAGTTGGGCTGCCATGATCCGTACTGTCCGCCAAATTCTACTTTCATGCCTATCATGCCGAAGGTGCATTGCATCATCTCCTGTACGAACTCGAGTTGGGTGTCGCATGAACTGCGAGCGAGTATGAGTACTTCGGCTTTGCCCGAGCCAATGTTGATGATAGCGAGGTTTGAGCTGGTCTCGACTACTGTGGGGATTGACGGTATGAAGCGTAGCACTCCGTTGTGGCATGCGATGATAGCACTGACGAGGTTGTCTTGAATCTCTTGTGGTACTTGCTTTTGGGGAAGAGCTGTCTCCTCGACTATCATGGTGATGTCCTGCTCTACTCCGCGATACTCTGCGCGATAGGTATCCAAGCAGTATTTTGCGAGTTCCTTGAGGTCGTCGACGTTTTCTTTAGGTAGGGTAAGTACCACCTCTGCTGTGCGTGGAATGGCATTGCGCATATTGCCTCCTGTCCATGTGGCTAAGCGTGCATCGTCATCTTCGATAGCTTGGCGCACGAGGCGTGCCATGAGCTTGTTGGCATTGGCGCGACCTTCGTTAATCTCGAGTCCACTGTGACCTCCGCGGAGTCCTTCTATGCGAATCTTAACAGCTATGTCTTCGGGATCGGTCTCGACTTCCTGATATTGCATGGTGGCTGTGATGTTGATGCCTCCAGCGCTACCGATGACAAATTCTCCCATAGTTTCGTTGTCAATGTTTAGAAGTATGTCTCCCTTGAGTGTGTCGGAGGCAAGGTGGTTTACTCCATACATGCAAGTCTCTTCGTCGGCGGTGATGAGGGCTTCGAGGGGTCCGTGTTCGATGTCTTTGGCTTCCATGACAGCCATGATGGCTGCTACACCCATGCCGTCGTCGGCTCCGAGGGTGGTGCCTTTGGCTTTTACCCACTCGCCGTCAATCCATGTCTGTATGGGGTCTGTCTCAAAGTTGTGCTGTACCTCGTCAAGTTTTTGCGGTACCATATCCATGTGGGCCTGAAGCACGGCAGTCTTGGAACTTTCGTGTCCTGGGGTGGCTGGCTTGCGCATTACGATGTTTTCGCCTCCGTCTTTGTAGGCTTCGATGCCTCGCTCGGCTGCCCATTTGAGCAGGAAGTCCTGTACTTGTGTGAGATGTCCGCTGGGACGTGGCACTTGAGTGAGCAGATAGAAGTTCTGCCAGATCTCTCGGGGGTTAAGTTCGGTGATTTGCATTTATTTGATTATTTTTATGGTTAATCTTTAATCGCTTTGGTGGTGCTTAGAGCTACGAGCGACCACAGCCCCAACAGGGCTACGAGGAGAGTCTGTAATGTATGGACTACAAAAGCAAAAATGGCGCCGAGGTGTCCTGCTACACCATAGAGGGTAAGTACGGTCTTGACGGCAAAGTGCCATGGCCCTGCTCCGTTGGGGGTAGGCACCAATACGGCAAAGCAGCCTACCACAAAGGCCACGAGAGCGCACATGGGACCGAGGTCGGCAGTGAAATCAAAGCATTGGAACGCTACGTAGAAATGTAGGTAGTAGCTGAGCCATATACCAATGCTGTAGATTATGAACATGATTGGGCTTTCTACGTTTTTTACACTGAGCATTCCGTCTTTGAAATTGATGAGACGCTCATTGACTTTCTGGAAAAACTTCAACTTGCGCACGAGAATTAGCGTGGTCAGCAATACGAGCAACGCACAGATGACAGTCACGAGGTAGCCTGTAGCTGTAAACCTGCTGAGCATGGCTACCATCGACATGCCCGTTGAGTCCATAAAGCGCAGGCATACCGGGATTTGGGAGAGGAGGGTGACGGTTGTGAGCAGGGCTATCATTGCCATGTCAATGAAGCGTTCGGTCACGACACTTCCTGCGAGGGTGCTGAAATCCACGCCCTCATATTTCTTTACCACAGCACATCGTAGTACTTCGCCACTGCGTGGTATGGCCAACGAGCTGCCATACGAAAGAAAGATGCTGTTTATCAGCGTACCAAGCCTGACTCTATACCCCAATGGTTGGAGTACCAGACGCCACCTCATGGCACGAAATACTTGTGCCGTGATGCCAAAGGGCATGCTTGCCAACATCCATATCATGCATCGTGTAGAGGAGGCGGCTTTGATTATTTCTGCCCAGTCTATGCCTCGATACATCCACCACATGATTGCAGCTGCGATGACCAAGGGAAGACCTACTCTAAATGTATTATTGACAACTCTCAATATCTTGGTGATTTGTGTTTTATCTAAAAAAGATTATTTTTCAGAATATTATTTTCTGTTTTTTGCTCTATTTTGCCTACCTTTGTAGACGCAAATATACAAAATTAAATCATAATATGCGGCAGGTAAAACCCAAAAAGTTCCTCGGACAGCACTTTTTGACAGACCTTAACACTGCACGGCGCATTGCTGACACCGTCGATCTTTGCCCCGAGCTTCCCATATTGGAGGTCGGTCCCGGCATGGGTGTAATGACCCAGTACTTGATGCAGAAATCTCGCAGGCTCAAAGTCGTTGAACTTGATTTCGAAAGCGTGGAGTACTTGCGCAAGACTTATCCTGAGTTTGAGGATAATATCATCGAAGATGACTTCTTGAAGATGCACCTTGACAGGGTGTTTGTTGAAGGGGAATGTGGCGGACAATTTGTCTTGACGGGCAATTATCCCTACAACATCTCATCGCAAATCTTCTTTAAGATGCTTGACTACAAAGATTATATCCCGTGCTGTACGGGTATGATACAAAAGGAGATGGCAGAACGTCTTGCTGCCAAGCCTGGTACCAAGGCTTTTGGTATTATCACCGTGTTGGTACAGCTATGGTATGATGTGGAGTATCTTTTCACCGTACCTCCCTCTGTGTTCAATCCGCCCCCCAAGGTGCAGAGCGCTGTGATATGTATGCGTCGCAACAAAGTCTCAGATCCAGGCTGCAATGTCACGCTTCTCACACGCATTGTCAAGCAGGCCTTCCAGCAACGTCGCAAAATGCTGAGAGTCTCCCTCAAAGGACTGCTACCTGAGGGACATGAGTGGGGCACCAAACGTCCTGAGCAACTATCGGTAGAGCAGTTTGTGAGCCTCACAAATCAAATTGAGGGTTGACACGAAAGCAAAAACAAATATGAAGTCGCGCAAGCGGCATGCTGACGACTTTATTCAACACTCAAACTTCAAAGCCTCCCCTTTGTATTACACCAGAGCCAGACCGAAATCTGCGGTCTGGCTCTGCATGTCACAATCCCGATTCGGGATAATGTACGTGTCGGGAGATTATCCAATAGTTGGAAGTGTGCCTGCTGTCAGAATGAGCACGAGCAGGCCAAGGATGGCGTAGAGCTCAGGAAAGACGGCGAGGACCATAGTGGTACCGAAAGCATTGTGGCCAGCTCCGATGGCAGAGATACCGTTGGCGCACACTTTGGCTTGACGTATGGCTGAGAACAGGGCTACGAGTCCCAGAGCGAGACCTACGCCGAAAATAGCGCAAGCAGCAGGCATCTGTATGCCCTGGCCTACATGACTATTGAGCATGAAGAAACCGACGAAGCCATATAGTCCCTGTGATGAAGGGAGGGCAGAGAGTCCCATATATGAGCCGCTGGCATTGGGGTTCTTCTTGAATGCTCCGATTGCGGCGTTGCCGCAGATTGTCACTCCGTAGGCACTGCCTACTCCTGACAGTCCTACACATAGGGCTATGCCCAAATAAGCTAATAGTAGTTCCATTTTGTTGTTTGTTTATTTTATTGTTATTGTTTGTCTTGTTGGACAGTTTGCTATTTAATAGCTATTTAATAGGTCTTTAATTATTGATTAAGGTCACTTGGCTACTTGTTTTATTTCCTCGAATGGTTTGTATGCCTTGCCTCCTCCAGTGAA
>CALZLQ010000005.1 GCA_945788385.1 uncultured Prevotellaceae bacterium | reverse complement strand
CTGACTTCTTGCTTCCTGAGCCTGAACCGTAGATGACGAGGATCTTGTCGGCAGGGCATTTGCGATAGCGGTTGACCCACAGGAGAATTGCTGCTACTGCGCAGATGACGAGCAGCGCGGGGAGTGTGAATAGGATGTCCATTTTTTTTTTAGGTTATAAGGTTTTTAGGTTTTTTTAGGTTGTGAGGTTATAAGGTTTTTAGGTTTTTTTAGGTTGTGAGGTTATAAGGTTGTGAGGTTATAAGGTTGTGAGGTTATAAGGTTGTGAGGTTATTTTTTAGGTTTTTAGGTTATAAGGTTTTTAGGTTTTTTAGGTTGTGAGGTTTTTAGGTCAATGTAAAGGTATAAAACCTTATAACCTTAAAACCTTACAAGCGAAGCTACCTTAAAACCTCACCCCCTACACCTCCTCTACTACGAGGGTTTGGCCTATTACTTCCTTGACTCTGACTTTTGAGCCTGACGAGATGGCTTGGCTGCTGTCTGTGCGTGCGTCGAGTTCTTGTATGGAGCCGTTGAGGCTGATTTGTACTTTGCCTGTGCCTGTGCCTGAGGCTGGGATGCGCAGGTATACGTCGCAGGTCTTGCCTGCACAGTCGCGTATGTCGAAGTTGCCGCTCGACTGGAGCTTCATCATCTGGCGCGAGATGTAGAGGAAGGTGGCAGACATGAGTACGCCCATGGCGATGCTGGCGATGGTGAGGAGTATGGGGCTCTCGATGTATTCCCAGCCGCAGATGCCCATCCAGCTGAAGCCGACGAAGAAGTTGACGATGCTGCGTATGGAGAGGAGTGAGCCTGCTCCTGCGTCGTCGAGCCCGACGTCTCCGTCGGCATTGAAGTCGATGTCGGCATCGGCATCGCCGATACCGATGATTGACATTACAAACTGTATGGCGAAAATGAGGGTGGACAGACCTGCCATCACCCAGAGTATCTGGAGTGTGGGGTCGAGGGAATAGAACCAGGTTGTCATATTGTTTGGGTTGTTTAGATTGTTTCGTGTGTCTGACGCTTTGGCTGGTTGCAGACCGATTTCGCCCCCAAATGTATAAAATTATATTTGAAATACAAGTATTGTTTGTGTAAATTTTTGTTATATTTTTCGGAATGTTTTTTCAGAATACTTTATAGTATTCTTTATATATAATGTGGAATTTTTTTTTGCTGAGTTTTGCGCAGATAGAAAATATTGGCATATCTTTGTCGTCGCAAATTGTAACATCTCAATATTATGGAGAAGAATTTGGTTATCGTGGAGAGCCCGTCTAAGGCTAAGACTATCGAGAAGTTTTTGGGGGAGGACTATTATGTGATGTCGTCCAAGGGGCATATTCGTGATTTGAAGAAGAGGAAGTTCAGTATTGATACTGAGTCTTTTGTACCTGAATATGAGATTCCTGTCGACAAGCAGAAACTGGTGCAGCAGCTCAAGAAGATGGCTCAAGAGGCTACGTGTGTGTGGCTGGCTTCGGATGAGGACCGCGAGGGGGAGGCTATATCGTGGCACCTGGAGCAGGTGCTGGGGCTTGACCCTGCTCGCACGAAGCGTATTGTCTTCCATGAGATTACCAAGAATGCTATACTTGAGGCTATACAGCATCCGCGCAATATTGATATCAACCTCGTCAACGCGCAGCAGGCGCGACGTGTGTTGGACCGTATCGTGGGTTTCAAGTTGAGTCCGGTGTTGTGGCGCAAGGTGAAGCCTGCGCTGAGTGCGGGGCGTGTGCAGAGTGTGGCTGTGCGCCTGATTGTGGAGAGGGAGCGTGAGGTGCTGGCTTTCAGGGGCGAGGATTCGTATCGTGTGACGGCGGTCTTCAGGACTGGGGCGGGCGAGGAGTTGCGTGCGGAGCTGAACAGGCGTTTTGCTACTGTGCAGGAGGCTATGGCTTTCCTGGAGAGTCAGAAGGATGGGGTGTTTCGTATTGATGATATTGCTTGCAAGCCTGCGAAGCGTTCGCCGGCGCCTCCTTTTACGACGAGTACTTTGCAGCAGGAGGCTGCGCACAAGCTCGGACTGAGTGTGGCGCAAACGATGATGGTGGCGCAGCGTCTGTATGAGAATGGTCTCATCACGTATATGCGTACTGACAGTGTGAACTTGTCGAGTCTGTGTCTTGGGGCGAGCAAGGATTATATTGCTAATCACATGGGCGAGGAGTATGTCCGCACGCGTCAGTATCATACCAGTGCGAAGGGGGCTCAGGAGGCTCACGAGGCTATACGACCGACGTATATGGAGACGACTCAGATCTCGGGGACTTCGCAGGAGCGTCGTCTGTATGAGTTGATATGGAAGCGTACTGTGGCTTGTCAGATGGCTGATGCTGAGATTGAGCGTACTGTGGTGACGATAGTGAATGACAATGATTTCGGGAGCGAGGGGTATCAGTTTGTCTCTACGGGCGAGGTGGTCAAGTTTGACGGTTTCCTCAAGGTGTATCAGTCGGCCAGCGAGTCTGACGGCGAGGGGGAGAGCGAGAATTATCGTATGCCGTCTGTGAGGATGGGGGAGCAGCTTGTCAGTATGGAGATTGTGGCTACGCAGCGTTTTGCCCAGCGTCCTGCGCGTTATAATGAGGCTTCGCTCGTGAAGAAGCTTGAGGAGCTTGGCATAGGGCGTCCGTCTACTTATGCTACTACGATTACTACTATTCAGGATCGTGAGTATGTGCTCAAGGGCGACAAGCCTGGCGAGCAGAGGAGATATGCTGTGATGACGCTCAAGGGCAGCAGGATAACGAAGAGTGAGAAGTCGATTACTGTGGGGGCGGAGCGTGGCAAGTTGCTGCCTACGGATACGGGGATTGTGGTGAATGATTTCCTGATGGACAGTTTCCCTGAGATTATGGACTACAACTTCACGGCTCAGGTGGAGAAGGAATTTGATGACATTGCTGAGGGCAAGTGTGAGTGGACGGGTGTCATACGTTCGTTCTACAAGGATTTTGAACCTAAGGTGGAGCAGAGTATGAATAGCCGCAACGAGCATCGTGTGGGCGAGCGTATCTTGGGTAATGACCCTAAGACGGGGCAGGTGGTGTCGGTCAAGATTGGACGTTTCGGGCCTGTGGCGCAGATAGGGAGTACTGATGGGGTGACGAAGCCTGTGTTTGCCCAGCTCAAGGAGGGGCAGAGTATCGAGACGGTAAGCCTGGAGGAGGTGCTGGAGTTGTTCAAGTTGCCTCGTGAGCTTGGCGAGTTTGACGGCGTGATGGTCAGGGTAGGTGCTGGCAAGTATGGGCCGTATGTGAATTATGACAAGGTCTATATCAGTATTCCCAAGGATGTCGACCCTGTGACTCTCTCGCTCGAGGGGGCTGTGCAGATGATTCTTCAGCATCGTTTGGATAATGCGAAGAAGCATCTGAAGACTTTCGAGGAGGATCCTGAACTTGAGGTGATGAATGGGCGTTATGGCCCTTACTTGTCGTACAAGAAGCAGAACTTCAAGCTGCCGCGCAATTTGCATGAGAAGGCTGAGTCGCTGACTTACGAGCAATGTATGGAGATTATCAATGCTGCCCCCGAACAGCCTCAAAGACGTAGGAGAAAGTGAAGAGTATTGTGTTGCTGGGCTATATGGGTGCGGGGAAGACGACTATCGGTCATGCGTTGGCAAAGGAGCTGGGGGTGACTTTCTACGACTTGGACTGGTATATCGAGATGCGTTTTCACAAGACTGTGGCGCAGATTTTTGCGGAGCGTGGCGAGGAGGGGTTTCGCGAGATTGAGCGTAATATGTTGCATGAGGTGGCTGAGTTTGAGAATGTGGTCATCTCGTGTGGCGGGGGCACGCCTTGTTTTTTTGACAATATGGACTATATGAATAGTCTTTGTACGACGATTTATCTCAAGGCTTCGCCTGAGGTTCTCGCTTCGCATCTCAGGATGGGGCGGACGGTGCGTCCGCTCATCGTGGGCAAGACGGACGAGGAGCTTGTGGGGTATATCAGGGATATGCTCAAGGAGCGCGAGCCTTTCTACAGCAGGGCGCAGCATGTCTTTGTGGTCGACTTGCTTGAGACTCGCGAGAGGGTGGGCGAGAGTGTGCGTCTGCTGATGGATTCTGTATTAACCTTAAAATAACATTATAACTGCGTAAGAAGGAATGAAGAAATGGCGTATTGAGGATTCGGAAGAGCTCTACAACGTGAAGGGTTGGGGAGTAAGTTTCTTTGGTATCAATGAGAAGGGGCATGCTTATGTCGAGCCTAAGAAGAATGGCGTGCGGGTTGACCTCAAGGAGGTGGTCGACCATCTTGAGGCGCGTCATGTGTCTGCTCCTTTGTTGTTGCGTTTCCCCGATATTCTGGACAGCCGTATCCAGAAGACTGACGCTTGCTTTCGCAAGGCTGGCAAGGAGTATGACTACAAGGGCGAGCATTTTATCATCTACCCGGTCAAGGTCAACCAGATGCGCCCTGTGGTCGAGGAGATTATCTCGCATGGCAAGCGTTATAATATAGGCCTGGAGGCTGGCTCCAAGCCTGAGCTTCATGCTGTGCTGGCTACTAATATGGATAGCGACTCGCTAATCATCTGCAACGGACACAAGGATCAGAACTTCATCGAGATGGCTCTGTTGGCTCAGAAGATGGGCAAGCGTATTTATCTCGTGGTCGAGAAGCTGCCTGAGCTGAGGATTATTGCTGACACGGCTGCCAAGCTGGGGGTGCGTCCGAATCTGGGTATACGTATCAAGCTTGCTTCGAGCGGTAGCGGCAGGTGGAGCGAGAGTGGCGGTGATGCTTCCAAGTTCGGTCTGAACAGCACGGAGTTGCTCCGTGCCTTGGAGACTCTCGAAGAGATGGGATTGACGGATTGTCTGCGCTTTATCCACTTCCATATCGGCAGCCAGATTACCAAGATTCGTCGTATATCTACGGCGTTGAAGGAGGCTGCGATGTTTTATGTGCAGCTTCATCACATGGGGTGCAATATCGAGTTTGTGGATTGTGGTGGCGGTCTTGGGGTGGATTATGACGGGACGCGTTCGAGCAACTCGGAGAGCTCTGTGAATTATAGTATTCAGGAGTATGTCAACGACTGTGTGTATACTTTTGTGGAGGCTGCCAATCAGGCTGGAATACCTCACCCTAATATCATCACGGAGGGTGGACGCTCGCTTACTGCTCATCATTCGGTGCTTGTACTTGATGTCTTGGAGAGTGTCACTCCGCCTCAGATGCCTGAGGACTTCCAGCCTGGCGAGGATGATCATAAGTTGGTGCATGACTTGACTGAGATATGGGACAAGTTGTCGAGCCGCTCTATGTTGGAGGACTGGCATGATGCTGAGGAGATTCGCGAGGAGGCTCTCGATATGTTCCGCCATGGTATCATCGACCTCAAGACGCGTGCGCAGATTGAGTCTATCTACTGGGCTATAAGCCGTGAGGTGGCTGAGCTGGCTCACCATCAGAAGCATGTGCCTGACGAATTGCGCAAGCTGGACAAGCAGATGGCTGACAAGTATTTTTGCAATTTCTCTCTCTTCCAGTCTATGCCTGACTCGTGGGGTATTGACCAGCTTTTCCCTATCATGCCGATTGCGCGTCTTGAGGAGCAGCCTACGCGTAGCTGTACCTTGCAGGACATAACTTGCGATTCGGACGGCAAGATTAGTGCTTATGTCAATGGGGGACAGCAGACTTCGTACTTGCCGCTGCATACTATCAAGCCGGGTGAGCATTATTATATCGGGGTGTTCCTTGTCGGGGCTTATCAGGAGATTCTCGGCAATATGCACAACTTGTTTGGCGACACGAATGCGGTACATATCTCGCTCGATGCCGATGAGGAGAATGGCTATTCGATAGACAAGGTCATCGATGGCGAGACGGTGGCAGACGTGCTGGAATATGTGCAGTATGAGCCTAAGAAACTCGTGAGGCGACTCGAAATATGGGTGAGCCGGGCTATCAAGGACGGCAAGATAACTGAGGCTGAGGGCAAGGAGTTTATAAGCAACTACCGTGCGGGGTTGTATGGGTATACTTATTTGGAGTAATATATGGAAAGTTTGACAGTCATAAAGGTGGGAGGGGCTGTGGTCGAGGATGAGGCATCGCTGAAGTGTCTGCTTGACCAGTTTGCTGCTTTCGAGGGAAAGAAGGTGCTTGTACATGGTGGTGGACGTAGTGCTACCCGTATGGCTGCGAGTCTTGGCATAGAGAGTGTGATGATTGGCGGACGGCGTGTGACGGATGCTGAGACTCTCAAGGTGGTCACCATGGTTTATGCTGGGCTCGTCAACAAGAATATCGTGGCTCAGCTGCAGGCGCGTGGCGTGAATGCGCTTGGCCTGACGGGGGCTGATGTCGATGTGATTCGCAGTCACAAACGTCCTCTCAAGGAGGTGGTGACGGACGATGGGTCTACTCGGATGGTGGATTTCGGATTTGTGGGCGACGTGGATCGCGTGGATGATGTTGTGCTCTCGTCGCTTGTCGAGACTCTCACACGGGGTGGACGCAATGGGGCTGTCGTGATGTCGCCTCTGACTCACGACGGACAGGGCAATTTGCTCAATACTAATGCTGACACCATAGCGAGCGAGACTGCGCGTGCCTTGGCGAAGCATTATGATGTGACTCTGACGTTTTGCTTCGAGAAGCCTGGGGTGATGAGCGACCCTGATGATGATGACAGCGTCATTCCGCAGATTTCGCTCAGCTCATATCAGACGCTCAAGGAGCAGGGGGTAGTGTCGGGTGGAATGTTGCCTAAGCTGGATAATGCCTTTGAGGCTATCAGACAGGGTGTCGGCAGGGTGATTATCACTCATTTCAGCGATATCGCGTGTGAGAGCGGTACGGTAATAGTGGAGGAATAATTCGAGTTGGAACAGCGGTTCAAGATAGAGATACTACCCATGAAGGACAGGCTTTTCAGGCTTGCCCTTCGTATCACTATGAACCGTGAGGAGGCTGAGGATGCTGTGCAGGAGACTTTGCTGAGGTTGTGGAGCATGCGTGATGAGTGGGACAGGGTGTCTTCTCTTGAGGCTTTGGCGATGACGATTTGCCGCAACTGGTCTTTGGACTGTGCCAAGAGGTCGGGACGGGCTAATCTCTCTCTCGATGTCGAGCGTGACAGCCCTGTGAGTACTCGCACTCCCTTGCACAGTCTTGAGGACAAGGAGAAGAGACTAATCTTGCAGGGGCTTGTCGACAGTCTTCCTGAGGTGCAACGCTCAATCTTGGAGCTGCGTGAGTCGCAGAACAAGCCGTTTGCTGAGATTGCTGCCATTCTTGAGCTTTCGGAGACTCAGGTGCGTGTGTATCTGCATCGTGCGCGTCAGAGGATTAAGGCTGAGTTTGAAAGACTGTACGGAGTGTGAGGGGGCAGACCATGGTCTGGTTTTTGTTTTTTTGATGACGGATTTGGAATAATTTCAAAAAAAATGTGTGTCGGCTGTAACAAATGGCTTTCTCATTCGTCTTACCTTGTAGAGCGTGCGAAAATATTGCGTTTAGGATATGAACATGGACTATAAGTACATCGAACAGCTCATCGAGCGATATTGGGAGTGTCAGACTACACTTCTGGAGGAGCATATCTTGAATGTTTTCTTTTCGGGCGACGATATTCCCCCTCATCTTGTGAGATACAAGGATGTGTTCGGCACGATAGGTGCAAATGGTTCTGAGTGCTTGGGCAAGGACTTTGATGAGCGTATTATGGCTGTCATACATGAGGAAGAGGCTAAGAATGCTCCTGTCAGGGCTCGGCGCATTACTCTTTGGCAACGTGTCCGACCTTTGTATCAGGCGGCGGCAATGGTGGCTATCGTGTTGTCGATAAGTATGGCGGCACAGCGTAGCCTCGATGACAGAAGCCAGATACCGAGTGCGTCTGCATGGCAGGCTGAGGATCCTGACGCTGAGTATACGCTGATGCCTGCGGGTCTGCAAAATTCGTCGGCTACGGTAGATGGTGTGGCTAATGTGGACACTCTGCAGAATATGATCAAACAGCAGTAGTGTGGGGGTGTACAGGAGAGTATTATCTTTGCTTTTTAATACCTAAATAATCAATCAATCATTGGAAAGGGTGGCCGTGAGGTTACCCTTTTTCTCTGCTTTCGTTGTGGATAGTTAAATTAAAACATTTTTTATTTGTTTTTCCGCATAGTTATTCGTAACTTCGTAGCCAAAAAACAAACCTAAACTAACTAAATAATAGCATGAAAAAACTTTTGACTGTTATTGCGCTCAGCGGAGTTGTAAGTGCCGCTGCGTTGGCTGACAATCTTGAGGGATTTGCTTACGGCAACGAATCTGCCCCTACGGGCAAGGAGTGGGAGAATCCTGAGGCTTTGTCGCTCAACAAACTACAGCCTCGTGCGTGGACTTTCCACTTTGCTGATGAGCAGAGTGCAAAGTCGGTATTGCCCGAGACGAGTTCGTTTCACAAATCGCTCGATGGCGTGTGGAAATTCCATTGGGTGGCAAAGCCGAGTGACAGGCCTGAGAAGTTCTACGAGGTGTCTTATGATGTGACTAATTGGGATGACATCGAGGTGCCGGGGTGCTGGAATGTGCAGGGGCTTGGCAAGCATGGCGAGATGAAGTATGGCGTGCCTGCGTACGTCAACCAGCCTGTGATGTTCTATCACGAGGTGCGTGTGGGTGACTGGAAGGGTGGTGTGATGCGTGAGCCTAAGGACAAGCGTTTCACTACTTACAAGTATCCTAACGAGGTGGGTTCGTATCGTCGTACTTTTACGGTGCCTGCTGAATGGAAGGGACGTAATGTCATCATCAACTTTGATGGTGTTGATTCTTTCTTCTATCTCTGGATTAACGGCAAGTATATAGGTTTTTCAAAAAACAGTCGTAATACTGCTTCGTTTGACATCACTCCGTATGTCACTCTCGGTGCTGAGAATACTGTGGCTGTCGAGGTATATCGCCACAGTGATGGCTCTTTCCTTGAGGCGCAGGATATGTTCCGCTTGCCGGGTATCATCCGCAGTACTTATCTGACGTCTACGCCTAAGGTGGAGATTAATGACCTTGCCGTACGTACGGAGAGTATCAATGGTCAGGCTCCTGTCATCAAGGTGGATATGGATATCAAGGATGCTGGCAAGAAGGCTCAGAAGGTCTACAATTATACTCTTAAGGTTTATCCTGTCAAGCTGTATAGTGACGAGATTGCTGGCGAGGCTATAGCTACTCTGAGTGGCAAGACTGAGATGGCTGGACATGAGACTTTGTCTTTGTCTCTGCCTGGGGCCAAGCAATGGAATGCCGAGGAGCCTTATCGTCATATCCTGGTGGCTCAGCTGACTGACAAGAAGGGCAAGACGATTGACTGTGTCAGCACTTTCTTTGGCGTATGCAAGGTGGAGATTCGTGACACTCCTGCTTCGGAGGACGAGTTTGGCAAGGCTGGACGCTACTTGTATGTCAACAATATGCCTGTGAAGCTCAAGGGTGTCAACCGCCATGAGACGAGCCTTGACCGTGGTCATGCTATCAAGCGTGAGCAGATGGTAGAGGAGGTCTTCATCATGAAGCGTGGCAATATCAACCATATTCGTATGTCTCACTATAGCAATGATCCTTACATGTACTATCTCTGTGACAAGTATGGTATCTATCTTGAGGACGAATGTAATATCGAGAGTCATGAGTACTATTATGGTGATGCTTCGTTGAGTCATGTCAAGGAGTTCCGTGCTGCTCATATCGCACGCAATATGGAGATGGTCAAGGCTCATGTCAATGCGCCTTCTATCGTGATATGGAGTCTTGGCAATGAGGCTGGCCCTGGCGATAACTTTGTGGCTGCTTACAAGGCTATCAAGGCTTTTGACCCTCGTCCGGTACAGTACGAGCGTAATAACGATATAGTTGATATGGGTTCTAACCAATATCCCTCGGTAGGTTGGGTCCGCTATGCTGTGCAGGGTACGGACAAGGGTATCAAGTATCCTTATCATATCTCTGAGTATGCTCACTCTATGGGTAACTCTATGGGTAACTTGCAGGATTACTGGGATGCTATCGAGAGTACAAACTTCTTCTGTGGCGGTGCTATCTGGGATTGGATTGACCAGGCTATTTGGGCTTATACTCCTGAGGGTACTCGCTATATGGGCTATGGTGGCGATCATGGTGAGTGGCCTAACGATGGTATGTTCTGTATGAATGGTGTGATTCTCCCTGACCTCACTCCAAAGCCTCAGTATTTTGAGGTGAAGAAGGTTTATCAGAATGTTGGTGTCAAGGCTGACTTTGACAACAATGCCGTTAAGGTTTTCAACAAGAATTATTTCACAAGCTTGCAGGATTATGAGATTTCTTGGACTTTGGTCAAGGATGGCAAGGCTGTGAAGAAGGGCCAGTTCCTTGCTGACCGCAGCATACAGGGTCCTCGTCAGGAGAAGATTATGCGTCTGCCATTCAAGGTGAGCGAGATTGCTCCGGATGGTGAGTATTTCCTCAACGTTGAGTTCCGCCTGACTCGCGATATGCCTTGGGCAAAGGCTGGATATGTGCAGATGGACGAGCAGCTCCCTCTCGGCATCGTTGCTGCCAAGAAGCCTCTCTTTGTCAATGGCCGCGACATTCTGAAGATTAACACAGCTGGTGGCGCTACGATCATCGAGGGTATCAACTTTACTGCTACATTTGACAATGCGAGTGGTAGCCTCGATGCTCTCAAGTATGGTGACAGCAATGTGATAGAGCAGGGGAATGGCCTCAAGCTTGATGCTTTCCGCGCTCCAGTAGATAATGACAACTGGGCTTGGAATCAATGGTTCCAGCAGGGACTCTATAATTTGAAGCATAAGGCTACGGCTGCTCCTATTACTATAAGCAATCAGGACGGCAGTATCAGCCTTGTATATAATGTGGTGAGCCAGGCTCCACGTCAGGGTCGTGTACAATGGCGTCCTGGCAAGGCAGGTCAGCCTGTAGAGAGCTTGCAGGAGGGTCGTGAGATGACTGAGAGCGATTTCCACTTCACTACTACGGTGCGTTATACTGTATATCCTGACGGGACTATTGCTCTCAACAGTAGCATAGTAAGCAGTGATGCTGGTCTCAACCTCCCACGTTTGGGTTATGCTCTCAAATTGCCTGCAAAGTATGATCAATATACTTATTATGGCCGTGGACCTCTCAACAACTATGCTGACCGTAAGACTGGCTCGTTTATTGCTCAGTACAAGAGCACGGTCAAGGATCAGTTTGTCAACTTCCCCAAGCCTCAGAGCATGGGCAACCGTGAAGATGTGCGCTGGTGTGTGTTGACTGACAAGGCGGGCAATGGTGTGCAGTTTGTCTCGCTCTACAAGCCTATGAGCACTTCTGCACTTCCTTGGAGTGCGCTCGAGATGACTTTGGCTCAACATCCTTATGAGTTGCCTGCAAGTTCTGGTACACACTTGCACCTCGATTGTCAGGTGACGGGCCTTGGTGGTAATAGCTGTGGTCAGGGTGGACCTCTTGAGCATGACTGCACTAAGGGTGCTTTGCATCAGATGTCTCTGCTCATTCGTCCTGTAAGCTCTGCTACTGACTATGTGGAGAATGCGAGTGTGACGACGGAGACTCGTTGTCCTATAGCTATCATCGCAGACCGCGCCGGCAAGGTCACAATCGAGGGTCAGCATGTGGCTCAGACTCTCGACAAGCCTTCTCAACCTATACTTTATACTATAGAGCAGGCTGCTCCTGCCAAGGGCAAGAAGGCCAAGGCTGCCAAGCCTGTGATATATACTGGTCAGGAGATTGATATGCGCGCAGGCGGTACAATCACGGCATGGTATGAGGGTGAAGACAAGGTCAAGACTACCGCTACTTTCCAGAAGATTGAGAGCGTTCCTGTAGAGGTCGTATATGTCAGCTCTGAGGAAGGGCCTGGCGGTGAGGTGGCAAAAAACCTCGTAGATGGCGATGCCAACACTATCTGGCATACTATGTATAGCATCACCGTGCCTAAGTATCCTCATTGGGTAGACTTTGACTGCATCGAGACCAAGACTATCAAGGGCTTTACATACTTGCCTCGTCAGGATGGGCCTAATGGTAATATCAAGGGTTACAAGGTGCAGCTATCTCAGGACGGCAAGACTTGGGGTGATGTAGTGGCAGAGGGTAACTTTGAGAATAATCAGAATCTCAAGAAGGTCCTCTTCAAGACTCCACAAAAGGCTCGTTACCTACGCTTCACGGCTACAAGTAGCCAGAATGGGGCTGACTTTGCAAGCGGTGCAGAGTTTACTATAATCGCTGACTAAATCCTAATGTATATATACACTCTCCTCTCGCTCCTTATTATATAGGGGAGCGAGGGGAGGGTGACAACAATACAAACCACCCAAAAATACACACGATTATGAGCAAGTACACAAAGATTCTATTTTTCGTCCTATGCCTTGGTATAGCGGCCTTTCTCGTTTATCTTGCATTCCTGCATCGTAATGAGACTCCTGACATGAATCTTGCTGAGGTGAGAGGGCCTGTCAAGTCTCTCCGTCTTTCTTCATACGCTTGCGATGCCCACGGCAACATAATCAATGATTCGTTGACATGGAACAACCGCTACTTTGAGTTTGACAACAATGGAGTGCTTATCAAAGGCCAGATAGACAATGTCTCTGGGGAGAATCACCCGATGCGTCTTCACCGCAACAACAAGTCGCAGATTGAGTTTGTGCAGGTATATCTGCCTGCATGGGATTCGTGGTATGACACTCAGTTCTCATACGATGAGAATCATCGCGTTGTTGCGGCAGAGGTTCATTCGCCTGATGGGGTTAGTACTGTGACTTTCACATACGACCATATTGGCAATGTGTTGACAGAGAAAGAGGTCAATATCAAGGGTGAGCCGTATATTAGTGTGACTCGTTTCCGCATACTCCTGACTGATGATTATGACAACTGGACTAAGGCTCTTGTCACCGTAGATTACAATATCTCTGGCGAAAGGACTCGTGAATATCGTCTTGATTTGCGTGAAATAACTTATTATTGAAATGTCAACACAAACGTATATTAGTACAATAAGGGTTGAGGAGAGACACCTCGCCTGTAGTGTAGGAAGTGGCGATTTGCCGGTATTTGCTACCCCAATGATGGTAGCGCTGATGGAGAATGCTGCCATGCTTTGTGCCGTAACCTTGCTTAGCGAGGGTCAGAGTACTGTCGGAGCGCAAATTTCTACCACTCACATCAAGCCTACTCCTCTCGGTCATACCGTTTCGGCCGAGGCAATTCTGACAAGGCAGGAAGGGCGCAAGCTATACTTCACCATTACAGCGCGCGATGAGCAGGGTGTAATAGGTGAGGCTGAGCATTTGCGTGTCATCATTGACAAGGAGAAGTTTATGGGTAGGTTGGGGTGAAATGGGGGTGTTGCGCATACCCTAAACGAGATTGTTATAACCAATTATAATCAAAAATATGTTACGTCTAAATTGTTTTTTTAAGGCCAATGAAGGTCAGTATGCTCAGGCACTTGAGGCAGCTATAGCTCTCACAGCAAAGAGCCAGTCACACGCAGGTTGCATAGCCTACGATGTATTCGAGAGTGCTACTCGCCCCGATGTGTTCATGATCTGTGAGACTTGGGCAGACCAAGCATCACTTGATGCTCATTCTGCAACTGAAGAGTTTGCTCAGTATGTAGGGATTATGGAGCAATGTGGTGCTATGAAACTTGAGAAGTTTGATTTCTGAAATCTCGGATTAACAATCAATAGTATATTAAGGTGAAAAAGATTATTTTTTGTGCGACAACGATTGCCGCATTGCTCACAAGTTGTCAGGGAACACAGACTCAAAGCGAGTCAGCACAGACAGATTCTGTAGAGACTCACATACTTCACGCCAAGGATGTAGACCCTTTGACTCCAGATCAAGTCATCGAGTTGCTTAAAGAGGGTAATGCATCCTTCGTAGAGCATCACACTCATAATCGTGATGCTGTGGCTCAGTTGAAGGAGTCTTCTCATGATGGTCAGCACCCTCTTGCCATAGTGCTGTCGTGTATTGATGCGAGAGTCCCGGTCGAAATCATTTTTGACAAGGGTGTAGGCGACCTGTTCGTTACGCGCGTAGCTGGCAATGTGGTCAGCGGTGATATACTGGGCTCTATGGAGTATGCTTGCGGTCATAGTGGCAGCAAAGTCGTAGTAGTGCTCGGTCACAAACAGTGTGGTGCTGTACACAGCGCGTGTGAAGGGGCGCATGGAGGCAATCTAACAGAGATGCTCGCCAAGATAAACCCTGCCATCGAATCGGAGAAGGCCAAAGGCACTAACCTCGAAGAACAGGAAGGACAGAACTTGGTATCACGCCAGAATGCACTCAATATGGTTGAGGCTGTACGTCAGGGTAGCGAGGAACTTCGCGAGATGGAGGCCCAGGGCAAAATCAAGATAATCGCAGCGATGTTTGACCTTGAGACTGGCCATGTAGAGTTTATCTAAAGTAATTTAGAGAGAAACGAATGCATAAAAGTCCTACATTCAGCAGTGTAGGACTTTTATGCTGATACTCCAAAGAGCCGATTTGGCTTGGTCGCCCCTTATGCCTTGTATCTCTACCCTGTTATAAATTGTAAATTATAATTTATTATATGTTAAATATTTGTACGATATAAGAGTCTGTTTGTACGATATGAGAGTCGAATTATACACATTGTTTTTGTTTTTAATGTAAATAGTTGTTATATTTGCATTGCGAATAGTGATATGCAACATTGTTTGTTAAGTCTACTTTTTAAGGCAGACTCAATTAACTACTTAATTAGTATATTTGAAAAAAGTAAACATTTGTGTTAACCATTAAATTATTGCAATTATGAAGAGATTAGCTATTTTAGCATTATTCGTTTGTGCTTTCGCTTGCGTATCATTTGCAGGAAGCGGCATTAAGTACGCATCGGGCGACAAGAAGTTCTTCAAGACAGCCGAAGGGAGCGCATTGCTCGAATTCGTTTGGGACGGAGCTACATACGATGGCAGGTGTCCTCTCAGACAGGAGTGGCCTGATTTGGACCAATATATATTTAAAGCGAGAGATGGCTTCCTACAAGATTTCACCAAGAAATCAAAGAAGGTGACAATTACGGAGAAAGCATCAGAGGCCAAGTACAAGATAGTAATTCGTATCACCAACGTAGATCGATATATCAAGGTAATGGGATTCATACCAGGCCCTTCAACAAAGGTATGGGGTACTATTGTAATCTCTGACAAAGCCACAGGTGAAGAGCTTCTTAAAGTAAACCTTGACGAAGTAGAAGGAGGTGCAAGCCCAAGTCCATTTGAGTCGATGAGCGATACATTCGAGCTTATAGGTGCGAAACTTCCAAGTTTCAAATAAACAATCACATCAGTGAGGATATAACGGAGTGTTCGTAATTGGATACTCCGTAATTGTTTTTTTTCGGAAGAATAATTTTGATGTTTGAGAGAGTTCGTAAAGTATAGCAAACGTCTAAGAAAATTTTAATTTTTTTAGATATTTGCAAATATGCGTAAAAAGCAGTAACTTTGCAACTAAAAATTCCAAAATAGATGAGGAAGCCATGAAACTGACAGATAATCTAAAGCGCCAATATACTTCAGACCGTATCTCGGCATACGATGCGCAACGCATGGCGGAGTTTATAGCTTGGGGACCAGCAGTCTTTCAGTCACAAAGGATAATGATTGAGTGGGGCATACTCGATATGCTGCGTGAAAATCCTGACGGACTGACACGGAGCGAAGTAGTAGAGCGTACGGGCAAGAGTGATTATGCTATCAAATGTCTGCTCGAAGCCTCGTTGTGTATAGGTTCAATCTACGTCGATACAGAGTCCGACAGATACAGATTAGGAAAAATAGGGTGGTTCTTGCTTACCGACGAAGCTACACGAGCAAATATTGCATTCAATCACGATGTCAACTACGAGGGGTGGTTTCACCTGGAGGAATCATTGAGTGAAGGGAAGCCCCGAGGACTGGAGCATTTCGGATCATGGCCCACGATATATGAGGGACTCAGCAGCTTGCCTCCCAAGGTGCAGGAAAGTTGGTTTGGCTTTGATCATTTCTATAGCGACCATTCCTTCCCGGAGGCTCTCAAGATAGTCTTTGATGAATGTGGAGTCAAGACCCTCTACGATGTAGGGGGGAACACGGGGAAATGGGCTCTACAATGCGTAGCTCATAGCCCAGAAGCCAGAGTCACAATTCTTGACCTACCCCAGCAAATCGCGATGATGCAAGACAATATCAGCGGTCGAGAGGGGGCTGAGCGTATCAGCGGCTACGGCATCAATCTGCTTGATGAATCGCAGGCATTTCCTAAGAGCGAGGCGCGGCTTGATGGAATATGGATGAGCCAATTCTTGGATTGTTTCAGCATGGACGAGATGACCAGTATCTTGAAAAGAGCAGCCGAAGCAATGCAGGACGATACGCGTATCTTCATCATGGAGACACTATGGGATAGGCAGAAATATGACACGGCAGCATTCTGCTTGACCATGACAAGCCTCTATTTTACCGCGCTTGCAAATGGCAACAGCAAGATGTACAATACGGAAGATATGGAGTATGTAATATCTGCTGCGGGACTTGAGGTGGAGAAGATTTATGACCACTTGGGGCAAGGACACTCTATTCTGGTAGTTAGAAAGAAGGATAACAAAGTGTAAAAACTCAAACAGCGAAGATACATGACCGAGCGACAGTGGAAAGGGACAACGTACGGCAACAATTGGATGCACAAGTGGTTAGTGCGTCTGTTGCGGGTCGTACCCCTTGAGGTGATGTATTGGTTTGTGGCAATCATCATCATGCCTGTCACTTATGTGGTCAATCCCAACCGCAAATACATATACGCATTCTATCGATACCGCCTCAGCAAAGGCCCACTCAAAGCAACATGGCTAACATATCGGAATTTCTGTATGTTCTCCCAAGTAGTCATAGACAAATTTGCTATCTATGCAGGCCGGCAATTCGAATTTGAGATAGAGGGCTACGAACACTACAAACGGCTTGCCACACGTCCCGAGGGATTTGTCCAGCTCTCAGCCCACATAGGCAACTACGAGATAGCAGGCTTCTCGCTCAAAGCCCAGAAACGAATCAATGCCCTTGTATATTATGGAGAGAAAGAGTCCGTCATGCGCAGCAGGGGACACGTATTCGAACAGATGAACATAGGCATGATACCCATAGGACAAGGTGTAGACTACGTTTTCGAGATAGCATCAACCCTCAGTCGAGGTGAAATAGTGAGCATGGCAGCCGATAGGGCCTTGGGAAACTCGGCAAAGAGCATCACGGTTGAACTCTTCGGCAAAGCGACAAGACTCCCCGCAGGGCCATTCCTGATAGCAGCGGCACAAAGTATAGATGTATTGATGATTGACGTGATGAAAGTCAAGCCAAAGAAGTATAAAGTCTACATCACACCACTACAATACGACAAGACGGCAAGCCGAGCCGAGCGACAAAGGCAACTAAGTCTACACTATACTAACGAACTCGAACGCAGAGTCCGACAATACCCACTACAATGGTATAATTATTTTGATTTCTGGAACGATTACACAACATATACACCTCATGCCAACACAGATTGATTTCCAATCGCCCGACCCGAGTTTCGTGCAAAGCATAGATATAATGACTCTTTTACCTCACCGCCCGCCATTTGTGATGGTAGAGCGTATGGAGCATTTTGATATGCATAGTTGCACTTCCTCCTTTACTGTCAATAAAGACAACATCATGGTCAGCCGAGGAATACTGTCAGAGACTGCGATGATGGAAAATGTTGCCCAGACCTGCGCATTGAGGATAGGATATATAAACTGCTATATATTCAACGAACAAATCCGTCCGGGCTACATAGGAGCCATAGACCGTGCAAAGATATACTCCTTGCCCAAAGTAGGAGATAGGGTAGAGACAACGATAGAAGTGCTTGCCGAGTTAGCAGACTACCTTATGGTGCATGCTACGGTCAAGACACACAATCGCATTCTGCTTGAGACCGATGTAAGGCTCGCAGTATGATATAGATTTGATATAAAAAGAGATAAAATAGAGAGAAAGAGAGATGGCATACGTCCTGTCAACAAACATAGTATCACCCCTTGGTTTTACCACCGAGGACAATATCAACGCACTCTACGAGGGAAAATCGTCCTTGCAGAGCTATGTTGGGCTATGGCATTTGCCTGAGACTTTCGTGGCATCGCTCTTCTCTGATGAACAGCGGGCAGAAGTGCAACGCAGTGGTTACACCCTGTTCGAATCCTTATGTATAGAGTCTGCCCAACGCGCCCTTACAGATACGGATTTTGATATATCTGCCCCCGATGTCCTACTCATACTTAGCACCACTAAGGCCAACGCACCTCAAGGACTTGGTACTACTGCATACCGACATCCCGGGGAAGCGGCGCAACGCATAGCGAAAGCCTTGGGCATCACCACGCACCCCATCGTAGTGTGCAACGCCTGTATCTCTGGAGTCAATGCCCAGATACTCGCTGAGCGAATGCTGCGTACTTCTGAGTACCGATACGCCATCATAATAGGAGCAGATGTGCAAAGTGACTTCATAGTGTCAGGATTTCAGTCTCTAAAGTCTGTATCTACTCGCCCCTGCCGTCCTTTCGATATAGAGCGTAACGGGCTTAATTTAGGCGAATGTGCTGCTACCATAATCCTTACCACGGCCCAGCCGTGTTCGTGGAGTATAGAAAGCGGAGCCATACGCAATGATGCCATACACATCACCAACCCGTCTCCTCAGGGCGAAGGCTGTCTGCAGGCCATCAACGCAGCACTCACCCCAGAGCAGCGTGTCACACTCTCTTGCATCAACGTTCACGGCACAGCCACGATGTACAACGATCAGATGGAATCCAAGGCCATGCAGCGAGCCGGGCTTGGCGAGATACCAGCATTTGGTATCAAGGGGTATTATGGCCATACTATGGGAGCCGCAGGAGTACTTGAGTCCATCATTACGCTCCAAGCCGTAGAGAGAGGCAAGATACCTGCCACACGCGGCTATGCAGAGAGGGGCGTAAGCGGCAAGATACACATAAGCGGCAGCGAACAGACCATCAGCGGTCACTCATTTCTAAAGGTTATATCAGGTTTCGGAGGCTGTAACGCAGCAGTGTATTATACCAAGCAGGACTCCGATATTAGACCCGGATGTAATCCGCATGTCCCGAAATTCCATACTGCCAGGCGTATCAAACTCAGCAGTCAAGAAGGGAAAACTCTTACCGCCTTATACCGCGAGACATCAGCCAACTATCCTAAATACTACAAGATGGACGGGCTGAGCAAGCTTGCATTTATAGCTGCAGAGATGCTCGGAGCGGACTTTGATGCTGTCGCACTCTTCAATCGCACGTCATCGATAGCCAGTGATCTCAAGCACGCCCAGTTGATAGCCAATAAATCAGAATTCTATCCAAGCCCGTCTGTGTTCATATATACTCTCCCGAATATAACCACTGGTGAGATTGCCATACGTCATGCTATGCATGGAGAGACTTCGTTCTATATCCTCCCCACCAAGGACATGCAAACGATGCTCCAGATTATCACAGCGACCTTGATTGACCCCAGCATCACACGGCTCCTGACAGGTTGGGTAGACTATCAAGACGAGACACATTGGGAGGCAGACATGTTTTTGGCAGAAAAAGAATAAAAGAATAAATACAAACATTAATATAATATACAAAACAAAATGGAACAGTTAATAGATACTCTCAAATCACAGATTATCACCACTCTCAACCTCGAAGATATGAGTATAGACGACATTGATACCGATGCCCCTCTCTTTGGTGAGGACGGCTTAGGCTTGGATTCAATAGATATACTCGAACTTATCGTACTCCTTGAGCGTAATTACGGTATACGTCTCGCCAACCCTGCCGAAGGTAAAGAAGTGTTTAAAAGCATACGTACCCTTGCTCAATACGTGGAGAAGAACAGAAAGAAGTAAATATAGTTGATTTAAAGACAACCAAAGTGCCAGACATAGTAATCACAGGATACGGCATAGTCTCAGCCATAGGAAACGATGCCCAAAGCGTCCTTGACTCACTGCGAGCCAAGCGCACAGGCATAGGCAAGATGCAATACCTCACTTCTACTCACAAGGAACTGCCCGTAGGAGAAGTAAAGCTCAGTAATCAGGAGATGAAAGACATGCTTGGCGTTCCTCAGGATAGGGTGTTGAGCCGCACTACACTATTGGGAGCCATAGCAGCACGACAAGCTCTCGAACACTCAGGCCTTCAGCTTACAGAGTCCACACGCCGAGTAGCCTTCATATCAGGTACTACAGTGGGGGGAATGGACATAACCGAGCACTACTTTGAGCAGATGCAGCGTGATGACCAAGCGCTTCCTCTTTTTGCCCAGCATGACAGTGGGGCCTCTACAATCGAGTCAGCTCGCCTCGCAGGCTTACACGATGCACAGACCACGACAATATCCACAGCCTGCTCATCTGCACTCAATGCCATAATACTCGCATCAGAGATGCTCAAAAATGATGAGGCAGACGTGGTCATAGCGGGCGGAGCCGAAGCTCTTTCGCTGTTTCACCTAAATGGCTTCAACACCCTCATGATACTCGACAAGGAGCAATGCCGCCCCTTTGATGCTACTCGTGCAGGGCTCAACCTTGGCGAAGGTGCTGCCTACCTCGTACTCGAGCGCGAACAGGACGCACAAGAGCGGGGAGCAGACATACACGCCTACGTGTCAGGATATGCCAATGCGTGTGACGCATACCATCAGACAGCATCATCAGATGATGGTCAAGGAGCATATCTTTCCATGTCCGCAGCTATAGCCAGAGCAGGCCTAAGTCCCAAGGATATTCAATACATCAATGCCCACGGCACAGGTACCCCCAACAATGATGCCAGTGAGAGTCAGGCTCTACGGCGCATCTTCGGAGAAAACATGCCTCCAGTGTCAAGTACGAAGTCTTATACGGGCCACACCACGTCAGCCTCTGGCTCCATAGAGACAGTCATATCATTATTGGCCATGGAGCACAACTTCATACCAGCCTCGCTCGCATGGCATACTCAGGCAGACGATGTCATCACTCCCACACAAGGAGTCGAAGGGGTCACACTCGACCACGTGCTCTGCAATTCCTTTGGGTTTGGAGGCAATGATTCGTCGCTCATCATCTCTGCTCACGCTTCTCACGCAGAAGAGCCCCGGCGTACTGATATACAGTCCATTGTGGCTGCAGAAAGCATCATTGATGACCCCGAACAACTCAAGCAGAGTCGCAAGTGGATTTCTCCTATGGAAGCGAGGCGTATGGGCAAGCTCCTCAAGTCAGCCATAATCACCTCGCTCGAAGCCTTGGAGCAAGCTGGCATACAAAGCCCCGATGCCATAGTCACAGCCACAAGATACGGCATGCTGGATGTAAGTGTCAGATTTCTCAACGACATGAGTCAGAACGGAGAAGAGCAACTTAGTCCCACACTCTTCATGCAAAGCACCCACAATACCATCAGTAGCGCCATAGCCATACGCACACACTGCCACGGCTACAATATCACATACTCCCACGGCACTCAATCCATGGAGTGGGCACTACGCGATGCACGCCGCCTGATACAGACAGGACAGGCCAAGACCGTCCTCGTAGGGCTCCATGACCAAGGCACCCCCGAAGTATGCGATATGCTACGCCGTATGAAAGCAGAGCCCCTGCCAGAGTTGTACTCACACGTCATTGTCCTCAAAGCCGACGACTCACAATGAGACTGATATTGTTGGCCATACTACAGAGTGCTCTGCTCGCATCGGGGCAAGTCATGCTCAAAATCGCACTTCACTACATGCCCACACCTGCATTCACGTGGCATTTCGTGCGAACGATGCTTTCCATTTGGCAGTTTGCTGTCTGCGGACTCTGCTACTTAAGCGCGAGCCTCCTATGGATGTATATCGTCAAGACCTACCCTCTGAGCCAGTCATACCCCATGGTGTCGCTCAGCTTTGTGTTTGGTATGATAGCAGCCATACTCGTGTTTCGCGAAGTTGTCAATCTACAGCAGTGGATAGGCATGACATTCATAATAATCGGTTGCGTACTAATAGCAAAATGAAACATCTCGTATTTATATTCTTTGTCTTGATTGGCACCGTCCTGCATGCACAGAGCGACATTGCCATCATCGAACAGATAGCTCAAGCCACAGCCCAGACCAAGAGCCTCACCTGCGACTTCGTGCAAAAGCGGAGTTCGCGGCTTATGTCAGATCCCGTTACCTCAACAGGACGCATGGCCTATGAGCGCAGGGAGCGTTTGCGCTGGGAATATACCACACCTCGTGAGCTTGTCTTCATAATGAATTCAGGCAAAGCATATATCAAGAAAGATGGTCGAAAGACCCTCCTTGATGCTGCTCGCAGCAAGGCATTCCGCAAAATTTCCACTCTCATCATGAGCTGCGTTACAGGTCAGGGACTCACCGACAGCAAGACCTTCCACACCACCGTCAAACAAGAGTCTGGCAAATACATCCTGACCATGACGCCCAGACAGAAAGACCTCCAACGCATGTATAGCAGCATCACGCTCCACTACAATCCCAAACTACAAGCCGTAGATCAAGTAGAGATGTTGGAGAAAAACGGCGATATGACCCAGATAGAAATGACGAAAATTATGGCTAATGCAAAACTCAGCCCCGATACATTCTGAAACTCAAGACACTCGAAAAGCCCTGCATAGTCGAGGCATCTGCGTCATAATCCCTACATATAACAATGTGGGGACAATCGCCGATGTCATATCCAGATGCCATCAATACTGCGACGATATCATTGTGGTCAACGATGGCAGCAATGACGGTACCGAGCAGATTTTGCGTTCACTCTCCGGCATAACGCTTGTCGACTCTGACAGCAACCAAGGCAAGGGTGATGCTCTACGTCGCGGCTTTGCCAAGGCCAAAGAGATGGGATTTGCATACGCTGTCACGCTCGATGCCGACGGACAGCATTATCCCGAAGATATACCGCTGTTTCTTGAGGCTAACCGTAGCCATCCTGGAGCCATCATTATGGGGCAACGCCAAATGCAGGGCATCAAGCGCAGTCCGGGTAGCGTATTTGCCAACTATTTCAGCAATTTCTGGTTTATGGTGCAAACTCTGCACTACGTTGCCGACACCCAGACTGGCTATCGTTTGTATCCTCTACGCAAACTTCACGGCACCTCATTGCTCACATCGCGATACGAAGCCGAGCTCGAGCTTATCGTCTTTGCAGCATGGAGGGGAGTGCCCATCAAATCGCAGCCTGTGAGGGTCTATTATCCCTCTCCGGAGGAACGTGTCTCACATTTCCGTCCTGCACTTGACTTCACCCGTATATCCATACTCAACACCGTACTTTGCATACTGGCTGTTGTCTACGCTTTGCCACTCGCGGTGTTGCGTATGCTGCGCAGGACCGTATACACCCTCTATTCCCTGCTGTTCT
>CALZLQ010000004.1 GCA_945788385.1 uncultured Prevotellaceae bacterium | reverse complement strand
TAGATTTTAATCGTTTAATGAGCATAGATAATTGCTTGACGAGCGAGGAACAACTGTTTAACATGTGGTAAACAACTATTTAACGATAGATAAATACTCATTTAACAACTGATAAATAACAAAATAATTAAATAACAAAGTACAACATGAAAAAGATTCTTTTGGCCATATTGGTTATGGCACCATTGTCATTGTTAGCACAGATTAAGTTCGCGCATTTTGATATGTCGCAGATTGTGCCTAATATGAAGGAGTACACTACTGCTCAGACTGAGCTGGAGGCTATGCAAAAGCAGTATGAGGCTGACTTGAAGCTGATGCAGGATGAGCTTCAGAAGAAGTATGAGGATTATCAGAAGGAGGCTGCCAACCTGCTTGAGAATGTGCGTGCCCGTCGTGAGCAGGAGCTGAATGACCTTGGTCAGCGTTATCAACAGAGCTTGCAGGACAATCAGGCTGCTTTGCAAAAGGCTACTCAGGAAAAGATGGGGATTATTTCACAGAAGGTGATGGAGGCTGTCAAGAAGATTGGCGAAGCTAATGCCTATGTCTATGTGGTCGACACAAGTGCCGGGGCCATCACTTTTGTGAATACGACTCTGAGTACTGATATTACAGACCAACTCAAGAAGGAACTGGGTATCCAGTAATTCCTGCCTTTTTATGGCCAAACTGACTGGTGTGTAAGGTTGGTTTGGTCTTAATGTTTATTTTAATTGACTATGATTATGAGAATCGTTGGACATTTGGCTAAGTTTGCTCTGTGCAGACGTTTTGTGGTGTGCCTGATGTTGTTGCCCTTGGCAATGGGTAGCGTTGCTCAAGAGGCGTCTACCTCAGGTTGGGCATTGTACATAGGGCGTATCAGTCATAGTGAGGTAATCAGGCAGATGCCGCAGTATGCTGAGGCTCAGCGTAGTTTGAAGGATTTGCGTGCCCAGTACGAGTCGGAGGCTTCGCGTAGTGAAAAGGAGTTTCAGGCTAAGTTTGAGGAGTTCCTTCAGTCACAGAAAGATCTTTCGCCTACAATACTGAGCAAGCGTCAGAACGAGCTGCAGGCTATGATGGATGCCAATATTCAGTTCCGTCTGAAGGTGCAGGCTCTGCTAAAGGATGCCGAGGAGGAACTCATGGCTGATGTTAAGGCTGTTCTTAAAGACGCTGTGTCGTCTGTGGCCGCCGAGCAGGGATTGAATATCGTTATCAATACCGACGCCGAGGGACTCTCGTATCTCGTCCCTAACTCGTCAAGGGATATAACGAGCGAGGTGTTGCGTAAATTGGGTATATCTGTAGAGTGAAGGTATGACGGGCCCCATCGGTGTGTTTGACAGTGGTTATGGAGGGTTGACTATCTTGAAGGAGATCAGAGACCTTATGCCTGAGTATGACTATGTCTATCTCGGGGATAATGCTCGTGCTCCGTACGGTACTCGTAGTTTCGAGGTCGTATATGAGTTTACTCTTCAGGCCGTACGCTGCCTGTTCGACATGGGGTGTCCCTTAGTGATATTGGGCTGTAATACGGCGAGTGCAAAGGCGCTTCGCTCTATTCAGCAAAGAGACTTGCCTCTGATGGATGACACGAGGCGTGTGCTTGGTGTCATCCGTCCTACGGCAGAGTGTGTGGGAGAGATTAGCCGCACACGTCATGTCGGTGTGTTTGCTACGCCCGGTACTATTCGTTCGAATACCTACAATTTGGAGATTGCCAAATTGTGGCCTGACATTGTCGTGACAGGTGTGGCTTGTCCGATGTGGGTGTCGCTGGTAGAGAATAATGAATTTGCCAGTCCTGGGGCTGATTATTTTGTAAAAAAGCGTATCGATGAGCTTCTCGTGGCTGACCCTCATATAGATACGGTGATTTTAGGCTGTACACATTATCCTTTGTTGATCGAAAAGATTCGTTACTATATGCCTGAGGGGATAACGATTATCTCTCAGGGTCAGTACGTGGCTTCTAGTCTGAAGGATTATTTGCGGCGTCATGAAGATATGCGTAGCCGTATAGGTCAGGGAGGGTCTCTGCGTCTGTTTACTACCGAACAGCCGGAGCAGTTTGAGGAGTGTGCTGCAATATTTCTGGAGCACAGCGTGGAGGCTACCAGATTATCTCTGACATAATCTCGGCTGGGGCCTTGCCTTCGTCGAGTTTCTTCTTCATCATGTCCATATATGGGGCAACGTGGCTAAAGAATGCTTTGTAGCCTTGACAAAGATAATTGAGACCTTGCTCGCCGTCTTGAGTGATGTCGAATCTGTTGCGCGGGCATTCTCCGTGGCAGGCAAATTGCCATTTGCATTGCTTGCATTGCTTGGGAAGCCCCTCTGTTTTCATTCGGGCAAAGGTCTGTTGCCTCTCTCCGTTCATCATACCCCATAGACTATGGCTCTTGATGTTGCCGAGTCTGTATTCGGGGAACACGAAGTGGTCGCAGCTGTATATGTCGCCATTGTGCTCCATGACGGCAGCGTGTCCGCAGTAGTCTGACAATGTGCAGACCCCAGGCGTGACACCCATCCAGTTTGCGAGAGTGGCATCAAAGATTTGTACAAAGGTCTCACCTATGTCGTGTCTGACCCAATCGTCGAAAATTGTGTTGAGAAAGACTCCCCACTGTTGTGGCGTGACGCTGAAGGGAGCAAGGGCTATATCGTCGCCAATGTCTAACATGTGTGCCAGGTGGCGGCCGTCACCATGCCTTTTGATGCGTTCTACTATGGGAGTGAACTGGAGGTATCTGCAACGCAGCTCGTCGCGGAAGAAGCGGTAAAACTCCGTGGGGTTGCAGGCAGTGATGTCGTTGACGACAGCCATAGCGTTCCACTCCACACCATACCGCTCAAGCATTTCTATAGCGTTCATCACCTTGCTCCAGGTAGGCTTGCCGTTGCGTTTGGTGCGGTATGCGTCGTGCATTCTCTCAGGGCCGTCTATGCTGATGCCTACGAGCCATCCCTCATTGTGCAGAAATCTGCACCACTCGGGCGTGAGTAGAGTGCCGTTAGTCTGAATGCAGTTGACAATACTGCGTCCGTCAGCATAGTGCCTTTGCAGGCGTACCACTTTCTTGTAGTATTCCAAGGGGCGAATCATGGGCTCTCCTCCATGCCAGGTGAAGACGATTTCCTGTGTGGTCTGGCAGCGGATGTAGTCGCGGATGAAGATTTCTGTGAGTTCGTCACTCATGATATTTGATGCGTCGTGCTGATACAGTTTGGATTTCTCCAAATAGTAACAGTAGTCGCATGCCAGATTGCAATGCGCACCGGCAGGTTTCGACATTATGTAGAGAGGGCGCGAAAATGGGGCGTAGGTATTCATGTGTTATATCTTAATGCTTTGTAAGGTCAAGCCAAGGCGTGACTATACGTTCGGTCTCCTCCCAAAGCCTCAATGTCATGGGGTGAGCGACTATGCGTTTGGACAGGGCTGTTTGACGGCAGTTTTTGAAATATCCCCCTGTGATGCCCTCTACATCATGCGAGAGCATCAGATGTATTGCTGTGGCGGCACCCTCGGCAGGGGTGTTGATGAGCGGACGATATATGAGATCCGTGAGGTAATCGACCCAATTGTGTAGGCGTATTATCCCAGTATCGACAATCCCCGGGTCTGCTGCGTTGACCGTGATGCCTTGCTCCTTGACAAGCTCTGCAAGTCGTCTGACGAAGAGTACCAATGCTAGCTTGGTATTGCCGTATACCATGAAACGCTGCCATCTGCCTCTGCGTCCGTAGTGGAAGAAATCGGGCATATCGAGCTTGCCTATCAGGTACGAACATGACGACATACATACGATACGGCTACCTTTGCCCATCAGAGGCAGCAGTAGGCGTGTCAGCAAGTAGTGACCAACGTAGTTGACACTCACTGTCCATTCGAGTCCGTCGGTGGTGCTGTGGCAGTGAGTCTCAAGGCAGCCGGCGTTACACATGAGTATCTCTACACGTTGTCCCCGTCTGACCACTTCCTGTGCGAAATTCCGCACCGAGCTCATGTCTGCGAGATTGAGGCTCATGACTTCAACTTCCTCATTGCCGCTCTCACTCGCTATGCGTTGTCGCACAGGTTCGGCAGCCTTTATATCGTAGCATGCCATTATAACGCGAAAACCAGCCTTGGCCAAAGCCAAGGTCTGGTGTGTGCCCATGCCTCCATCGGCACCAGTGATTATCGCAAGATTTCTCATTCGTACATAAGTTTCATGTTATCAATATGTAACCTTGCTTCGTCGCTCCCTATGAAGTAGTCTCCAAACTTGCTGCTGCAGGCTACTATAATGATATACTTGGGCATGCGATCCGTGAAGCGATATTTTATCGGGATATCTATCGTCTTCCAGTCTTGCTGGTTGTTGCCAGAGGTGAACTGACCATATGCGATGACATTGTCGCTGTTGGGAGTAAACAATTTCAGTTCAGATGGACGGGTACGTACGATGAAGGGGTAAGTCGTGCCTCCGTAGTCTTCCTCGTCCTTGTCGCCGATGAGTGCTACAAAGACCTGACATGTGTCGTTGCGACCTCTAAGGCTCTCGTAGGTCTCCTTGGTCATGTAGCGGCTGTAAGCCTCGTCCCATTTGCCACCACCCTTGTTCATCGGTGCTGTAATGTAGCGGTAATCAAACTGCAATTTCGTGGGGAAACTGCTGAAAGGACGTCCGAAGCTCAGTATGCCATTAGTACCGTCAGTCTTGAGATATGTCCCGGTAAATACGTTGCCCGCAGCAAACTTTATCACTATATATTTGGATTGCAGATCAGCGTAGGTGCGTCCACCCTCGCTGACTCCACGGCTATTGCTCGCACCCACCGTAGTGGCACCCTTGTTGCCCGTATCCCAATAGCCGCTCTGACCTTCGAGCCAAGGATTGTACAGAGCCTTTGTGCCTTCACCTACGCAGTGCCAATCGTCAAAACCTCCGTTCTCGACCTGCTGGGGTGCAGCGGTGGTAAAGCTCTGTATCTCGGACGTAGAGCCGGCAGCAGTTACCTGACATTGGTATTTCGTCCCAGGGGTGAGACCCTCTATTTCTGCTGTGAAGCCTGTGACGGTCGTTTTTATCTTGCTTGCGGCGAGCTCGGTCCATGAGTCCTCGCCCTCTTGTCGATATTCTACTACGGGGGAGGCATTGTTCTGCATAGTGCCGCTCACGTACGCTCTGACAGAGTGAGGGAAAACGCTTGCGGTAGTGGACATTTCCTGCTCGGCATGATATACATACACATTCCATGTCTCAGACGTGTCAGCAAAGGCATATTTCACCTCAAAGGTATGACGTGTTCTGAAATCCAATATTTTGCCTGTGGGGTCAGGAGTAATGCTGCCATGGATTCCTGCCAAGACCATTTTGTTGACCTTTACGGCAGAGAGGTCTTCAGAGGGAGAAATATATGCTATCACTACACGGTTCTCCGTGTCGATGACAGCCTGGCCCACCTGCCCTTCAAGTTCTATTTCACGTGTGATAATCTGCCGTGCCACCACTGTCCACTCATATTTCTGATAGGTGTTGAGCACGAAACGTATGCTGTCCGAAAAGTCGAGTATAGGCTTCATGTTCTCCTTGGGGTCAAAAGTCAAGCCATAGTCGGGAAGCGTGACCGTAGCGTTGTTGCTCACCTCGAGTCGCTTGAGATATATAGACCTGATGTCGACTTGGTCGTCGAGGTAGATTTCCACACGACGCCTGTCCTTGTCAATGACAGAAACAGGCTCGCCCTCTCCAGTAGGTCCACACTGCCCCTGTACGAGAATATCAGTAATCTCAGCCTTGACCAAGGGGAACTCAAGGTCGTCTTTTGTACACGAAGCAGCCAGGAAGACAACTGCTATGAAAAGTATTGACGTATATATGTGACGCATCTTGATTACAGGTATAATGTCAAACCGATGTTGACAGAGAAGATATTGAACTTGAAGTTCGCTCCTCCACTCTTACTCCTGCCCTCCTCATACTCTGTGGCACCTGGGTGAAGGTTCTTGTAGTTGCTCCACTGGTAATTGACCCCCATCACACCTATAGAGGTTTCGAGAGCCAGGAAATTGGTGACAAAAATACACATACCTGGTGTAATGCCAAACTGTAGGGCGTGAGTGGTAGCAAACGAACCGTCGAGCGTGTTGATGTCGTCCTCCGTGTCGCGAATGCCTGTGGTATTCTTGCCCCGTGCATTGGCATACGAGAGACGAGCTTCGACAAAACCGCCGAATATCTTGCTGCCAAACATCTGCATGTAGTAGCGCATGAATGCGCAACCCTCATGCTTGTGCTCAAGATAATAGAGATCCTTGAGGTTGATGTTGAGATCCTCACCGAGGTTCAAGTCCATGCTGCCCATGTCGAAGTACTTGCGGTTGTAGTTGTAGCGACCGCCAATGCAGAGATTGTTTGCCACGAAATATCCTACGGCAGGTGAGACAGAGATGGTGCTTGCCTTCAAGTCAAGATTCTTCATCACCAGAAAGTTGAGGTTGTCATTGTCCCACTCGTGATAGTTGACAGAGACTCCCGTCATCCATATACCTTTGGGTATGAATACCGCTTTCAACTCGCTGCGGTCTATGCGTTGTATCTTGCGCTTGTCCTGCAGCTTGATTATCTCCTTAGACTCTTGCGCAGATACTGATGCCCATCCTGCGACGAGCATCAGTATCAGCAGAGTGTATTTCCCGATATTACACATCTGTATTTATCTGATATTAGGTTGTCCGTATTCGAACGACAAGTCATCGATGTAAAGCACGCTGCCGTCATAGCCGTGGAAGTAATCACCCCACTTGTTGGCAGCTATCACTATAACCATGTGGGTAGGTTTCTTCGTCGCATTGTTGTAGACGAGAGGTATTTCGAAGTTCTCCCAAGTGCCGCTCGGAGTATTCTCAGAACGAATAATCTCACCGTAGGCTATGATGCGAGGATCATTCTGCCAGTCTATGATGGTGCTCTTCTCGTAGTTTATGCCACTGGCAGAGGCAGTAGCGTTGCCGCCCACATAAAGAGGCTCTGTGAGTAGGGCACAGAACAACTGGCAGGCATCAGGCGAACCGCTGGCAGGAGCCGTAGAAGGAAGGTCTTTTCCTGTTCTGTTGACGTTGCCGCCAGTATATGAGAGGAAGCCCTTGAGAGAAGAAGGTCTTGACGTGAATGGTACACCCCATTTGAGTTTGGCACCACTTGTGCCAATCAGACCATGGAATTCGCCAGTGAAGAGACTTGCCGCAGCCAATTTGATCACCACATACTTCGTGCCAAGTTTTGCCGACGAGGCACCGCTGTGATAGAAGTCAGTGCTTTGCGTTGTGACATTGTACTGCTCACCCATACTCGTCGAACCAGGGTTGCTTGTACTCCAGTATGTGCTGTTCTGAGCATTAGGCATCCATGACTTGCCATCCTTATACCAGTTCTCGAAGCTTGAGTTCTCTATCTGAGTAGTCTCCTCGGTAGTGAAAGTAACCTCGTTGCTGTTGACGCTCGTCTCGCCATCGTTGTAGGCCATACGATAAACATATTTCGTAGATGGGGTCAAACCGGTAAGTTGATATTTGTAATTGTCATCGCCAGCATCAGTGAGCTGCGACATTGGCACCTCATTCCAATCAGCAGCGTCATACTGCTTGTACATAAGAGTCAGACTCTGAGGGTCAAAGGCCGAAGTCTTGGCAGTAACAACACCCGTGAGATTGGCAAACGTAGCCCACGCATCAGCCGCCATTGCCTGTAGGGCAATAGAGCTCTTTCTCGGTACTTCGATGTCGAAGGTATATGACTGAGTAGCATCATCGACAGAAACATTCACGCCACCCATAGTGCCAGTATCAGCGAGCTTATAGTTGATTATATAGTGGTCGCGTGCCTTGACATCGGTGATGTCACGCTTAGTCACGTTGCTCTCGCCAGACTTGTTGGTAGCAATCAGCTGTACAGACAGGTCTCCTACGGGGAAGTAGGCAGAGCCCTGCTCACTACCCATACTGAAGCTTTGGGAAGCCACGGCAGCGAGCTTGGAAGACACGTAGCAGTCCATCTCGTTGAAATACGCCGTGAGTCCGGCGTCAAAAGTCACAGTCACCTTGACATTGGCCTGAGTCAGGGTCACATTAGCCCTAACGAGCGTACGCGGAGCAATGGTGACCGATGTAGAACCCACATAGTATGGAGTATCCATGCCAGAGCCGGAGCCATCCCAGCCAGCAGAGCTTGCCTTGATGGTATATTTTCCAGCCATCAGAGCGATATTGTCCTTAAAGGCAGCATCGTTGTCCACATCCTCAGTTTGCATGACCACGGCGTTGTTGCTGTCCAGAATCTGCACTTTAATCTTCTTGGGATTATAGTCTGAAGGATTGTTTATCGCACGAGTGTTGGTGGAAACCAGAGTGTTAAGTTCAAGTTTGACGTAGCCCTCTTGATCTGACAATTCCAAGTCATTGCTGCATGATACTGCAAATACAGATATCAGCAAAAGTAATAATATATGTCTCGCTTTCATAAGTGTCATCTTTGTGAAATGTGTCAATTCTTGGAAATCATTCAACAACAGTGAGGGTTGTCTTGTCTGATTTTACACCCCCATTCATGTCAGTCACAGACAGATTGAAAGTATGCTCACCAGGCAAGACTGCAAGCAGTGAGAAGAAGTTGCCGATGGGGAAGGTATATTCCCTATCGCCCTCAGAAGGCACAGACAGGGGCTGACCGAGTCCATTGAAGAAACTAACCAAGCTTTGATTGCCAACCACTTCGGCTCCATTGACAAAGTCAATGCCATACTGAGCACCCATAGCTGCCAATGAACTCATCATGTCAGAGCTAGTAGAGCTAATCTTCACCACGAGAGACTTAAGGCCGGCCTCAGCAGCTATATGAGTATCGCCAAGAGCAGGATTTGTGTCAGATCCGATTGTCATGCTTGCAGGCAGAGACAATGTGATATTGGACTCGCCACCACCAGTGCCAGGAGTGCCTGGATTAGGATCCTCAGTGCCAGGATTGTCCGTTGCAGGCTTGTCGGTGACGTCAACGCTTACCTCCTCGTTAGTTTCGGTAAATGAGATGTCTGCATTAATGACGATGCCACCCAGTGTGCCGTCAGTGGCATCAGTAGTGGAGATGTTGATAGTGATTGCATCACCGCCGGCAAAGTTAGTATTGTCATCATCGTAACCCTCATTAGCCTGTCTCTTTGTCAGGGTGTACTCAGACTTGATGGTCTGTCCGTCATTAGTCACACCAATGAAGGTGACTATCAACTGAGGTATGCCAGCTTCGCCAAAATAGAGATAAACAGAGGTGTTCGTTCTCTCATTGGTAAAATCATAAGCAGTATCATTACCGTCGGTGACGGTAATGCTCCATGAGTCAAATGTGGAGAGGAACGTCTCGTCAGGGTTGATAGTAATCTTGTTGTTTTGCATCTTGCATACAACATTCACCTGAGTGGTGACATTTTGTGCAATCTGGATATTCTCAACACCCTTGTAGTAAGGCTTGTTCATAGTCTTGGAAATGACACCAGGAGTATGTGACTCTACCTGATAGTCACCAACCTCCATTACCACCCTCTGTGGTATCTCAGAAACGGTATTATATGACTGTACAGCCTTGCCGTTAGCATCATATATTACTACAGGAAAATCAAAAACCTGAATCATGGCACGAGTACGAGGTTCGGGAGTGTTGATGTCCACCTTGAACTCAGCAGTACCCTGTCCTTTGCTATCCAGACTCAAGTCATCGTTGGTGCAGGAAACCATCGAAGCTATGCTCAGAGCACCGATAATATATTTTTTTACAGAAATCATAATCGAAGATGTTAATAATATGATTTATATTTAAGCGCGTTCTCTATGTTTGATCGCTGTCGCCAGTCTCAAATCCAGGATATAGGTATGTTGATATCCACAGGGGTGTCGTTAGTACTCTCGTCAACGGTGATTGTTATACCCATGCCGCCCTCACTGCTTGGGTTGTAAGAAGCCTTGACTTTCAGCTTGTGAGCACAGTTGCGGCTCAGGCTGAAAGAGCCAGTCACCGTGTGAGTGCCATGGTCTGCCGAGTTGTTGTCAAACACGAAATCTTCATTGGCTGTCAGCGTTATGGTATAATTGATGGTCTCCCCCTCGCTATTCAAGCCTACATACCAGGGCTCGGTATCAGTCTTGCTCCAAGCGAAAGTACTGCCATTGAGAAGACTTGTACCTTTGAAAACCACGTTGTAATCGCTAAAATATGTGGCCATATCAGAAGCAAATTCTACAGACACCTTGCCGCAAGTAGGCTTACAGTTTACGGTCGCAGTGGTAGTCTCATTGCCCTTGATGGTGACGATACTGCTACCCGTCATCAGAAATTCGTCTCTGCTCGCAGCGTGCTCATTGCCGTAAACGGCAGACACCTCGTATGTGCCGATAGGCAGTTGTTTGGGCAAATTGTTGCTCAGCTCAGAAGCCAGGCAGTCAACTACAGTATTGTTGTTGGAAGTGCTCACCACCTTCACCCTATAATTAGAAGTGTTCCTATATGCTGACTCACTAAGAGCACGAGTCTGAACGAAATCGCTCTGAGGATTGAGGTCAATGCTCAGAGAACCACCAGTCTCTATGCCGAGGTCGTTCGAGATACATGAAGTAAAAGCCATAGAGGCAATAATACCCATGATGATGAATAAACTTTTTTGTTTCATACGATATTTGATGTTTTTTATTTTCCTTGCAAAACAGGTTAATTTTTCACGCTGCAAAGATATTTCAAATAAAGCGAACGACACAAACAATGCGGTATAAAAGACAATAATACCAATAAAATTTCGAAAAAAGGAGTATTACCGAAATGAAATACGAGCCATGTAATGGCAATAAAGCCCGATTTCATCGAATTTTATCCCGAATTGTTCATGGGCGTTATGATGTATTAGGGCCATGTAACAAAACGAGCAGTGCCAGCTCACAAATGTGCTCTTTTGTATGGGGCAATATTTACAACGCTGGCGGTAGGCTTGTAAACCTTACCGCCAGCGTTGTCGGGAATCTTGTTTCCTGTCCGGGATATTAAGTTGTAGCTATATGGCTCTACTTTTCTCCCTTGGGCAATGCCCAGTTGAGTATAATCATACCGAATGCTGCGCTGGCTACCGTGCCACAGAGTATGCCGAGTTTGGCATCGTTGAGCAGGCAACGCATATACTCGGGTCCCATGCCTGCTACTTCCATGTCTACGGGGTATGAGAGGGCAGACATGAACATGCTGACGGTGAAGCCTATGCCGCAGAGCATGGCTACTCCTGCCATAGCTGGCCATGTGGTGCTCTCGGGCATATCGACGAGGCGTAGTTTGATGCTGACCCAGCTTGCTGAGAAGACGCCGACAAATTTGCCTATGAGCAGTCCTGCAAAGACTCCGAGACCTACGCCTTGGAAGAGGTTCATGATGCTCATGCCGTCAAAGCATACGCCTGCGTTGGCAAAGGCAAAGATGGGTATGATGACATAGTTGATGGGGTTGGCGAGTACGTCTTCCATATCTTGAAGGACTGAGATGAGCCTGTCTGAGGCCGACTCGATGGAGCGCAAGTCTTGCAGGTCGCTGTCTTTGAGCATGACGGGAGTCTTTTTGTCGGCAGCGGTGACATCGTAGTGGGGGAATTTGTCGACGAGCCAGCGTATCTTCTCGATGTAGTACTTGGTGCCGTAGTCGAGACGGGCTGGCACGCAGAATGCGAGCATGACTCCTGCGATTGTGGCGTGTATGCCGCTATTGAGCATGAACCACCACATTATGGTGCCGATGAGGAAGTATGTGAGCTTGTTGCGCACCTTCAACTTGCCGCAGGCGTAGCAAGCTCCTGCACAGACGAAGGCTCCGAGCAGGTGGACGAGCGAGATGTGGTCAGTGTATTTTACGGCGATGACTATGATGCCTCCGAGGTCATCGGCTACAGCAAGGGCTGCAAGGAATACTTTCAACCCCATAGGGACGCGCTTGGAGAACATGGAGAGGACTCCCAACGAGAAAGCGATGTCGGTGGCCATTGGAATGGGCAGACCGCGCTCCATGGCTTCCATATCACCTCCGCCGGGGACGGTGTGCAGAAAGAAGAAGAACACTACGATAGGCATAATCATGCCGCCGATGGCTCCAATCACGGGGAGCAGGGCTTTCTTGACGGTAGAGAGTTCGCCGCCGCAGAAGATCTCGCGCTTGAGCTCCAAGCCTACGGAGAGGAAGAAGACGGCCATCAGGAAATCATTGATGAAGTCTCCGAGGGTGAGGGAGTGACCTCCGTGTGAAAAGAGGTTCCACGAGCCGATGCTGAGACTGACTTCTTCTTGCCATATGTTTTGATACCACTCTTTGGTGGCTGGCACGTTGGCCACTATGAGGGCCAGCACTGTAGCAACAATAAGAAGTACGCTGCTTGAGACGTACTTCTTAATCATAGATAGAAATGTATAGTTCTTTTCCATATTGTATTTTTGCCTCACGGTTTATGTGGGGTTGTCTGAATCATTTTTTTAGGCACTGGGCGATGAAGTCCTCCATCTCGGCTTCATGTTGCTCGATGGAGAGCAGGAGGTGGAGCTGGTTGTTGGCTCGTACGAAGTTGTGGGTGGGGTATTGACACTTCCAGTACTTGTCGCCGCTGAGGTAGTCCCAGAGGAAGCGTACACACTGCATGTAGGGGAAGAGCTTGACGGCATAGGGCAGATTCTCTATCTCTACGCGTGTGAGGAATGAGCTTGCGCTTGACAAGTAGCCTTCGGTAAAGGCTTTGAAGATTTCGACGTTGAACTGTACGGCCTGCATGTCGGGGCAGTCTTCTGCTACTACGTTGGCTCCGGTGCGCAGGAAGTCGCCGTAGTCGGAGAAGATGAAGTTGGGCATGACGGTGTCGAGGTCGATGACGCAGAGCACGTTGTCTTGCTGGTCAAACATCATGTTGTTGACTTTGGTATCGCAGTGGCATACGCGCTTGGGGAGTATGCCTTCGCGGCCCATGCGCTCGGCTTTACACATGTACTCGGCTCTTGCGTCTATCTCTTTGAGCATGGCTTGCACTTCGGGCTCGTTGACGCGGCCTACGGGGTCTTTGTCTATGACTTCGCGCAGTTGCTGCAGGCGGAACTCCATGTTGTGGAAGTCTTTGATGGTCTCACCAAGCTCTACGGGTATGTCGGCAAGCATGGCTTGGAAATTGCCGAACGCCTTGCCTGCGGCGCGTGAACTGTCGGGATCTACGGCTTGCTTGGTGATGGCATTGTCGATGAATATCATCATGCGCCAGTATTGGCCGTCGACGATGGCATAGAGCTTGGTCTCGTCGTCTTTGCTGGGCATGAAGGTGAGGACTTTGCGGTCAATGTCGGTCTCGCCGGCGGCTTCGAGTTTCTTCCTGATGTGGGTGGTGGTGGCGTATATGTTGCGCATGACCATCTCTACGTCGGGGAAGACGTTGGTGTTCACTCGCTGCAACACATAGTCGGGAGCGTCTGCTTCGGCTGTGTTTACTTTCAGTGTGTCGTTGATCAGACCAGCTCCTAATGGTTTAATCTCGCTGACGGTGCCTCGAATGGCAAAATGTGAAACGATGTTCTTCAGTTCGTTCTGTTCCATATCAGTTTTCAGGTTAATTTTGGTTGTGTCTGTTTAGGTTATGTGAACACAAATATACGCTTTATTTTTTGAAAATCCGCGTCCGTTCGTGTAATTTTTTAATAAATGTGGTCAAATAATCATGCGTGCTTGTATGGAGAGGTCGTTTTTCATGTCTGAGTATATCGTTTCGAGTCCTGATGAGATTTCTTTGCGGTCGAACATCTTCGTCAGGGCGTATTTTGCTTCTATCATCCAGCGTTTGTTTTTTGAGGTGTAGCGTAGTGTCGTCGCTATGCGCAGGCCATGGCCTGAGTAGGTGTTGCTGCCAATGCTGTTCCAGAGTGTGGGCTCGTAGATGTAGACTTTGCTTGCATAGTCGGGGGTGTTGAAGTAGCCGAGCATGAGTGATGTGCGTAGCTGCTTGTGTTTCAGCCATGTGCCTTGCCCCAACAGGTTTGCTGCCGCACCTATGCTCTTGCTGACTGCGTGTATTGAGCCTGTGGCTTGCAGTTTCCACCTGTCTGTGGGGGTCAGTGTCCATTGCAGGCGTGCTCTGTGGTGGGCCTGCATGTGGTCGGAGTCTTCTTTGCGCTTGAGTTGGTAGCGTAAGGAGATTGTGTTGTTTTTGCCTGCTTGAATGGTGTTTTGCACCATGAATTCCTGGCCGCTGCTGGAGCGTGTCATTTTATAGCGTGGCCAGTAGTCTGCGAAGATGTCGGCATAGGATACAATTGTCCAGCCGCTCAAGGGCTCTGCTTCGATTCTGACGAGGACGCCTGTTTCGTTTTGTACGTTTGTGTTTTCGCTGAGGGTTCTGCCCATGAAGGAGTGGTATTTATGGCTGAAATAGCGTCCGTGGATTCCGACTTTCAGCTTGCGGCTGGCTGCGTATGATGCGCGTCCGCAGGCTGCTATTCCGTGATGGGCGGTGCTGTAGGCTATCTCAGTTGCGGCGTTCCATCTGTAGTGGCTGTAGGTGGCGTCGAGGCCTATCGTGCCGAAGTCGCTGCCTCGGGCATACCATTTGCGGTATAGTGCGGGGCCTGGGTTTAGTGTTCGGTTGAGATGTAACCAGTATCCGCCTGCCCCTATTGTGAAGTGTCGCATCTTGCGTTGTATGTGTCCTCCGGCTATCGTTGTCAGTGTATTGTTCTTTTTTTCTCTCTCTGTTGCGGTGCGGTGCAGACCGTTGGTGACTATCGTCTGTGCCTGGCCTTGGACGTTGAGTGTGGCATCGAGGGTTTGTATCGAGCCGAATATGTGTCCTGTCCAGTTTTTGCCTGACAGACACAGTGCTCCGCCTCTGAGAAATCCTGTTTCTGCCGTTCCTGTCATGGGGCGTATGCCTTTGCTGGTGCCGAGTAGCATGGTGCTTTTTCCTCCGAAACTTCCACTACCCATGACCAGTCCTTCGCCCCAGCTGATGCGATAATCTCCGAGTATGGCTTGTCGTACGATGCCGCGGTCTCGTATCATGACGTAGCCGCCGTAGCTGTCGTAGAAATGCTCGCCAGGGTCTTTTTCGACGTGTATGCCTGCCAATACGTTGCGAGACTGCATGTTGTATCTCAAGCGGTTGCGTAGGGCATCGCCTGCGTAGGCACCGTTTAGCTGCCCTTTGCGGTAGTATAGGGGTATGTCTACGCGTGTGTCTGCCGTGTGTTTTATATGGTCAAACCATCCTTTTTTCTTTGCTGTGTCTTTTGCCCATGTGGCTTCGCCTACGTAGAGGAACAGGGGGAGTGCTTTGAGTGTCTCGGAGTCGATGGAGTTGATAAGTGCCAGCTCATTGATACTGCGCATGGGGCCGTCGAGGTGTACGTATGCCTGTATGTTTTCTATCTGACGTGGGGTAAGGAATGGTATCAGAGCCATTTCTTCAGGGGTGGCTTCGTTGATATTCAGGGGGTGTGAGTGGAGTTGCTCTAAGTTGTCCAAGTATCGCTCCCATTCGCCTTCGTCCATGGTTTCTTCGTCGTAGCAGAGTGTCTGGACAAAGTCGTCCCAGGTGAATGTGGGTGGCACTTCGTCAGCCGCATTGGTGTATATTGTCGCGAACAGCAATATTGCTAATGTTATCAGGCGTTGCATGGCTGTGTGAGCTTGGCTGTATGTTTTTCTTCAGGTTAGATTAAAGCATGTTGACAATAAAAAAAGTGGTTCCTGTTAGAAACCACTTCTCTAAGTGTCGGGATGACCAGACTCGAACTGGCGACCTCGCGCCCCCCAGACGTGTGCGCTACCAACTGCGCTACATCCCGATACTTGTCGCTAATCTTGGTTAGCGAGTGCAAAGGTAGGGTTTTATTTTGATATAACCAAATATTTTTGTAATTTTGTGCGCAGAAACTGATGAAAAGTTGTTATTCTACTATGAAAGTATATCCTCCCAAACGTCTTGATGCTATGGTGGCATTGCCTGCGAGCAAGAGTATTTGCAATCGTGCCTTGGTCATTGGGGCCTTGGCTGGTGAAGGCTCAAGGGTTGGGAATGTGGCGCATTGCGATGACAGCGATGTGGTGGTACGTGCTGTCAGGGCTTTGGCTGACGGTGATGGAGATGGACGTGTGATTGATGTGATGGCGGCGGGTACGGCTATGCGTTTCCTGACGGCTTTTCTTGCCGCGGCTTCGCGTGGCGAGCATGTCATCACGGGGACTGAGCGTATGAAGCAGAGGCCTATTGCGGTCTTGGTCGATGCCTTGCGTGCCTTGGGGGCTGATGTGGTATATGTGGGCAAGAATGGATTCCCTCCTCTGCGTATCGTGGGTAGGGCGCTTGAGGGTGGGGTGGTGTCCTTGCCTGGCAATGTGAGCAGTCAGTATATCAGTGCCTTGCTGATGATTGGTCCGATGATGGAAAAAGGGCTCGAGCTTAAGCTCTCTGGTGGGATAATCAGCCGTCCGTATATCGATATGACTATCGGGATAATGAGAGATTTCGGGGCACGCGTGGAGTGGAGGGGTGATGATACCTTGGTGGTGGAGCACGGAGGGTATGTACCTGCGAGCTATGTCGTGGAAAGTGACTGGAGTGCAGCGAGTTATTGGTACGAGATTATGGCTCTGTGCGGCGATGCTGACGCGCGTGTCGTGCTGTCAGGCTTGAGGCAAAGGTCGCTGCAGGGCGACAGGGGGATTGCTGATGTATTTGCGCTACTCGGGGTGGCTACGGAGTATGTCGATGGTGCCGTGATTCTGACTAAGTGTGATGCTAAGCTGAGTGCTTTGGATCTTGATATGGCTGATATGCCTGACCTTGCGCAGACGCTGGTCGTGACGTGTTGCATGATGGGGCTTCCTTTTCATATCACGGGGCTTCAAACTCTTAAAATCAAGGAGACGGATCGTATTGTGGCTTTGCAGACTGAGCTTGCCAAACTGGGCTTCATGATTGAGTCGAAGCATGATAGCGAATTGATATGGACTGGAGCTCGTTCTGAGCCCTCGTGGGTGCCTGTTGATACGTATGACGATCATCGTATGGCGATGGCGTTTGCGCCTGCTACCATCAAACTGGGCGGTATCGCAATCAACAATCCTGAAGTGGTGAGCAAGAGTTACCCTGAGTACTGGGAGCATCTTGCTGCTGTGGGGTTCGGGGTGGAAGATGATGAGCCTAAAACTTTAATACCTTAGATTTGTCATGACTGCCGATACGGAGTGTTGTGGAATGCACGAGACGTGCGAGAAGGACAGTCTTCTCGCAGCTGTCAGTAAGGATATCGAGTATTACGATGATGAGGAACTCGACCGCTTCCGTGGTGTGGCATCGGACGAGTACCTGCCGCCTGAGATTGAGGAGTTTCGCTATGTGCTTTACACTATGCGTGAGGATGAGGTGGCTGGCTGGGTCCGTTCGTTGCAACTGAGACGTGTGGAGCTGCCTGACGAGTTGAAGGATGAGGTCTGCCTTATCATTGGTGAACGTAGGACTTGAGTGTATGCCGTGTGCTTGTGTTTCTGCAAGATAGAGAATAGGAATAATGCTGATGAGGAGAGTTGTGCGCTATATTAGGTTGTGCGTCGTGCTTGCGATTGTATGCGGGGCGATGTCGGGTTGCTCCACCAAGAAGAATACGGGGGTGACTCGCTTCTTTCATGCGATGACGGCCAAATACAACATAATGTATAATGGTGAGGTGGCATTCAAGGAGGGCATGGACGCTCAGACTGATGCCCATAAGGACGACTTTACCCGTTTGCTCCCGATGTATATCAGCACTAATAAAGCTACGGCTGGCGTGGGCAAGACTAACTATGAAACTGCTGTCACCAAAAGTGAGAAGGCTATCAAACTGCATAGTATCAAGAAGCGTCCTACTGTCAACCCAAGCAAGAAACGTAATGACAAGTTGAAGGCTTATTTGCAGCGTAAGGAGTTCAATCCTGTGTTGTGGAGGGCTTGGCTGATGATGGGGGTGAGCCAGTTTCAGATGGGTGAGTTTATTGAGGCGGCTTCGACTTTTTCGTATATGGCCCGTGTGTATCAGAAGCAGCCTGCTATCTGTTCGTTGGCTCAGTCTTGGCTCGCAAAATGTTATGTGGCATTGGATTGGCCGTATGACGCAGAGGATGTTTTGCGTAAGATGGCTCGTGACAGTATCGGCCCGCGTGCTACAAATTCATATCATAGTGCCCGTACGGCTTGGCTCATACAGACGGGGCAGTATGACGAGGCAGTTCCTGTGTTGCAGACGGTTATTGACAAGCAGAGGGGTAGCATACAGCGTGCGAGACTCAATTTCCTCATGGGGCAGTTGTGCAGGCAGACTGGTCGCAAGGATATGGCCCTCAGGGCTTTGCGCAGGGTGGTCAAGTCTAATCCTCCGTATGAGATGGCTCTCAGCGCGCGTATCCTTATGTCAGAGATGGCCGACCGTAGCAATGCTCAGGGGATGATCAAGCGTCTGACTCGTATGGCCAAGAGTCAGAACAATAGTGACTACCAGGATCAGATTTATATGGCAATTGGTAATATTCATCTTGCCATGCCTGACACTATGCGTTGTATCTATGCTTGGGAGAAAGGTGTTAAGGAAAGTACCCGTGATGGTGCTGCTAAGACTCAGTTATTGCTGAGACTGGCTACTCTGTATTGGGAACAACGCAATTATATTGAGGCGGCGCGATGTTATGCTGAGTGTGTCAAGGGGCTAGACAAGCAGCGTGATGACTACAATTTGATCAAGAATCGTAGTGATATCCTTAGCGAGCTCAATCCGCATCTCAAGGAAATCAAGTTGCAAGACAGTCTTCAGGTGCTTGCTTCTCTCTCCGAAAAGGAGCAGATGGAGGTAGCGGAGCGTTTGGTCAAGGAATATAAGAAAAAGGAGAAAGAGGAGGCGCGTCTCAACGAGAACAAGCAGATGTCTGCGCAACGTCAGGAGGCCGACAAGGCTGCAGCGCAGCAGATGAACAAGCCTGCGTCGCAGTCGGGGAGTAATGGCAAGGGTGCGGGCTTGTGGTATTTCTACAATCCGCAGACTGTCAGCAAGGGGCGTGAGATATTCGTTGGCAAATGGGGCAATCGCCCGAATGTTGACAACTGGAGGTGGGCTTCGGTGCTTGTGGCAGAGATGCAACGTATGGGTGAGGAGACAGGAAACGATAGTGTGCCCAATATGTTTGGCAACCCTGATTTTGAAATTGCTGATTCTGACGAGCAAGCTCGTCTGGATTCTTTGGCCAACGACCCACACACCCCGGAGTTCTATCTGAGTCAGATTCCTAATACTCCTGAGCAGATGAACGAGTCGCACGCATTGCTCTCCAAGGCTTTGTTTGAGGCTGGTAAGCTTGAGAAAGATCGTCTCGGCGACTATGCCATGTCTCGTAGCACGCTCGAACGCCTTGTGCGGGACTATCCCGATTTCGAGCAGATGGACGAGACTTTGTATTACCTCTTCCTCATATATAGCCGTGAGGGCGAAGATACCTTGGCACAGTCTGTGCGTGACCGTATTACTGCAGATTACGCTGAGAGTTCGCTTGCTCGCTTGCTTGCTAATCCCAAATACGAGATGATAGCTCGTGGTGGGCGCCATCTTGAGGATTCGGTGTATGCCGAGACGTATTTGGCATACAAAAAGTCTGAGTATGAAGTGGTAGATGAAAACTACCGTTTCTCGACGGACAATTATCCTGAAGGACGTCATCGCTCGCGTTTTATGTTCGTGCAGGCAATGTCGCGACTTTACAGTGGTGACAAGGAGTCGTTCCTCGCTATTCTCAAAGAGCTGATTGATAATTATTCGAAAGAGGAAATAAGTCGTCTGGCTGCGGAGATTATGAAGGGTGTCAATGAGGGGCGTTTGTTGCGGGGCAGTCATTGGGAGACGTCGGGTATATGGAGTAGGGCATCGCATACTCGTATGGAGGGTGACAGCATTGTCGCTGACACTCTCACTCATGAACGTCTTGACAAGTTCGCTTTCGTCCTGGCATATCCCAAAGGGGCGGTAGACGAAGACCAGCTGCTCTTTGAGGTAGCTCGCTTCAACTTCACGTCGTTTATGGTGCGCAACTTCGAGTTGGAGTTTGCAGACAACGGAGACATTTCGATGCTCGTAGTCAAGGGATTCGTGTCGTATGACGAGGTTCACTCTTATGCGCAGCGTCTATACTCAGACAGACACATGTCTGTCGTGCTCGAAGGTATGCGTACTGTACTGATATCCGAGTCTAATCTGCGCCTCCTCGGCACGGAATATTCTTTTGACGAGTATAAGGATTACTTTGATACTCATTTCGCTCCCATCAAGGTGCAAGGTGATGCTATTATAGATGACCTTACTCCCGATCAGCTGAACAGCGAAGATGATATTGACGAAGACGAAGCTGATGATGCCGATACAGAAGAGACTGACGAAGAGGAATCAGCTCCAGACTACTACGATGACTTCCCCTTCGGATTCTAACGATTGTATTAAGACAGAATAGTCCCAGTGCCCAATCTTTGACAGGAATGTGCAATTTGGTCGTTTAAATTTGCTTATTACAATGTTTTGATAAAACGCGCTATGTGTTTTGACCAAAGTTATATGTTTATCTTCCAAAACTCTTTCTACGATTGCGACTTTGTTGGGTGAGGGGTGAGTTGTATCACATGTCTATCATACGCCTTATTTCGTCGGGCTTGAGACCCCAGCGTGGTGCTATGAGTATTTCTGGGGGTGCTGTGGATACTATGCGCCGGACTTTGATGTCGGGGCGTAGGGCTTTGAGGAATTTGCGTAGTGTGGTGATGTAGTCTTGGGGGGTGGGGAAGGGGAGGAAGTCTTGGGGGTGCAGGGCGTATTCTTCTGCGATTTTGGTACCGCGCAGTATCTGGAGCTGGTGGAGTTTGACTGAGGTGACGGGCAGGAGCGAGATTTGGTGCGCGCTCTGGATGATGTCTGACTCGTCTTCGCCGGGGAGGCCTAGGATGAGGTGGGCACAGATGTCGAGGTGGCGTGAGGCGGCGCGTTGGATGGCATCGGCGGTCTGCTGCCAGGTGTGGCCCCGATTGATGCGTGTGAGGGTCTTGTCATGGCAGCTCTCAACGCCTATCTCTATCTCTACGTGGGTCTGCAGTGAGAGCTCGTAGAGGAGGTCGAGGGTGTCATCGCTGAGGCAGTCGGGGCGTGTGGCGATGACGAGGCCTGCGATGTCGGGCTGGCTGAGGGCGGTTTGGTAGATTTGGCGGAGCTGGCTGACGGGGGCGTAGGTGGAGCTGTAGGACTGGAAGTAGGCGTGGTATTTCATGTGGGGGTATTTGCGGCTGAAGAATTTTTTGCCTTGGCTGATTTGCCGGGCGATGTCGCGGGTGGTGCGGCAGTAGTGGGGGGCGAAGCTGTCGTTGCGGCAGTAGGTGCAGCCTCCGCGGCCTGCGCTGCCGTCGCGGTTGGGGCAGGTGAAGCCTGCGTCGATCATGATGCGTTGTATCTTGTCTGGCATGTTTTTTTGTCGGGTTGTTTTGTGATGTCGGATTTTTGGTGTATCTTTGTATGGCAAACTTTATCGTTTTTACAGTATGAAATTTAATCGTATTTTGCTGAAACTCTCGGGCGAGAGTTTGGCTGGTGAGCAGAAGCAGGGTATCAATGTGCAGCGTCTGAATGAGTATGCGGAGCAGATCAGGGAGATTGCCGGGATGGGGGTGCAGATTGGTATCGTGATTGGTGGGGGGAATATCTTTCGTGGCCTGACGGGAGCTGGCAAGGGGTTTGACCGTGTCAAGGGGGATCAGATGGGTATGTGTGCTACGGTGATCAATTCGTTGGCTCTGAGCAGTGCCTTGGAGGCTGTGGGGCAGAAGAACCGTGTGTTGACGGCGATTCGCATGGAGCCTATAGGTGAGTTTTATACGAAGTGGAAGGCTATCGAGGCTATGGAGAATGGGGAGGTGGTGATAATGAGTGGGGGGACTGGCTCACCGTATTTCACGACTGATACGGGCTCGTCGCTGCGTGGTATCGAGATTGAGGCTGATGTGATGCTCAAGGGGACACGTGTGGACGGTATCTATACGGCTGACCCTGAGAAGGACCCTGAGGCGACGAAGTTTAGTGAGATTACGTATCAGGAGGTGATCGCGAGGGGACTGAAGGTGATGGATATCACGGCGACTGCGATGTGTATGCAGAATGACTTGCCTATCTATGTGTTTAACATGGATGTGTTGGGCAACTTGAAGAGGGTGATAGAGGGGGAGGAGATAGGCACCTTGGTGCATAATTAGGGTTTCTCGCTCTCCCTCCTCTTTCTCTTATTTACTCTATCTTCGCTTAGTCGAAGATTATTGTCTGGGCTGCATCTACCGTGGCTGATACTGTGGCGTTGGTTCTGTGTTTGCGGTATGTTCCGTCGATCTTGATGCCTTTTGACTTGCTGCCGGTATTGGCTATGGTGATGTTGCCTGCGTTGATGGTGAGGTCGCGGTCGAGCTTGATGCCTACGCATCTGTGGGGGTCGGCGGCGCACTCGGGGAGGGTGCATTTGCTGCCTGCTGCGGTGATGTTGATGGTGGTGGGGCTGTCTTCGGTGCCGATGGTCATGCTGCCGTCGCTTTGTATGCCGCGTGAGCCGTTGCCTTGGGCTGTGATGGCGATGTCGCCTCCGCTGATGGTGATGTCGGCGTCGGCTTTGATGCCTTTGCAGTCTTGGCTGTTGATGGTGGCGCGGATGGCGCCGCCTTTGATGAATATCTGTCCGTTGTTTTCTTTGGTGGGGTCGAGGGTGATGTCGTCGTCGAGGGTCACGTATTCGACTTGTATGCCGTCACCCAGAGTGTTGGCGTCGATGTTGACGCTGCCGCCGTTCATCTGGAAGTATTGGCCGCAGTGTATGGCATCGCTTTGTGCGCGCAGGATATTGATGGTGCCTGTGCTTTTCTTGAGTTGCAGGTATTCTTTAGTGGAGATGCCGTGGCGTGTGTTGGCGGTGATGTTGAGGGTGCCGTGGCCTTCGATTTCGAGGTGTCCTTTGCAGTAGAGGCAGCCTTTCTGGAGTCCTGACGCTGCATCGGAAAGGGTGTTGGTGGTGCCGTCGCGGAGCTCGAGGGATATGCGTTTGCCACATTGGATGTTGAGGGGGGCTCCTTTGTTGCTGTTGAGACTGAGGGCATCAATGATGAGGGTGGCTTTGTAGTCGCCATTGTAGGTGAGGCTGCCGTCGTCGCTGCTGCCTGTGAGGATGACTTCGATTTCGTTGCTGGTGTTGGTGTTGGTCAGGGTGACGTCGGCTCCGTTGATGGTGGCGGTGACGTCTTTTTCTATGGATGGGGGGATGCTGACGCTTGCCGTGGCTCCGTCATAGCGGACGGTGATTTCGGGGACTACGATGATGCTGTCGACATCGGCGAGTCTGTATGTGGTGCCGCCACAGGTCATCTCGCCGGGGGTGAAGGTGATGCGGCTGGCGTCGGCGATGCTGATCTTGTCTGATGTGCCGTTTTGCCAGAGGCGGATGTGGTGTTGGGCGCTGAGTTGTGTGGCAAAGAGTAGGGCTGCGATGTATGGTATGTAGCGTTTCATTGTCTTGTATATTTGATGGTGTGGTTGTTGAGCTTGATGATGTATGTGCCTTGGGGCAGTGTGTTGAGGTCGATTTGAGTGTCGGCTTCTGTCCTGGTCAGGCTGTGCAGGGTGCCGTTGGGGGTGTAGATGCGCAGGAGGCCTTGCTGGGGGGCGGTGAGTATGCCGCGTTCGATATTGAGGTGCGGGCTTTGTGTGGGGATGGTGTTGATCTCGGTGGGGCTGTCTTCGAAGAGGATGGCTTGCATCTCTTGTTGCGGGAAGGTCTCTGTGCCTTGTGTGGTGGTGACGATGACGTTGTTGTCTTTGAAGGTGATTTTCTGGACGATGGCGAGGGGAATGCTCTTGTCTGTGGTGCTGGTGCTGACAGTCAGGTAGTGGTAGTCTTGTGCCGTCGATGTGATGCTGCTGAGAGCGAGGGTGGTGAGGATAAGTATTTTTTTCATCGTTGGTTTTTTTGTCTTTGATGGTCAGAAATTGAATTTATAGCTGGCGTTGATGGCGTGCATACGGCTGGTGCCTTCGTCTTCAAACTTGTGGGTGAGGATGTATGAGAGGCCTACTTTGTGTTGCCGGGTGATGGCGTAGTCTGTGCCGATTGAGGTGCGCAGTTTGTCGAGATGGAAATTGCTCTGGAGGTTGTTGTGGAATTCCACGCTTACGAAAG
>CALZLQ010000003.1 GCA_945788385.1 uncultured Prevotellaceae bacterium | reverse complement strand
TAATTATTAATCCTAAATTGATTCTTGCTTCTTCGGGCGACATATTGCGCCTGCGGGCGTAGTCGCGCAGTTGCTCTTCGGAGATGGGGCCTACGGCGAAGTGTCGGGCTTGGGGGTGGGATATCATCAATCCTGTGGTGCTGGCGTGGGGTATCATGGCTCCAGTCTCGGTGAGGGTGATGCCTATGGAGGTGAAGTCTATCAGCTGTGAGAGGACAAAATTCAGGCTTTGGTCTGGCATACTTGGATAGCCTACGGCGGGGCGTTTGCCTTGATAGCGTTCTTTGAAGAGGTCTTGGGGTGTGAGGTCTTCGTGGGGGGCATAGCCCCAGAGTGTGGTGCGGGTGTGTTTGTGTCCGAGCTCTGCGGTGGCTTCGGCAAGGCGGTCTGCGAGGGTTTGCTCCAGGAGGGTGTCGGCAGGGATATGGGTGGTAGAGGCGAAAATGCCTATGGTGTGGGGCTGCATGCCGCGTGGGGGCAGGAAGTCTGCGAGGCAGAGGTAGGGTGGGCGTTGCTGCCTGAGCAGGGGGATATGTGTGTGTGTGTGGCCTGCGTGGTCGAGGATGATGATGTCTTCGTCTTGCGAGTTTGCGGAGAAGAGGCCTACGCGAAACTTGGTGGTGTGGCCTGCTTGGTGCCATTCGCGGAGCTTGTGCAGGGCTTGTGTCTTGAGGCTCTCGGCTTCAGCGGCTTTCACTCCCCATGCGTGATAGAAATATATCCAATTGATGTAGGGGGTCAGTTGGGGGATTTCAAATTCTAGGGTGTGTATCATTGGTCTGTCTGTCTGATTTCGGCGAGAAATTCGTCTTCGCTGATTATGCGTATGCCGAGTTTTTGTGCTTTCTCGAGTTTTGAGGGGCCTATGTTCTCTCCTGCCAGGAGGAAGCTGGTCTTGCCTGAGATGGAGCCGGAGTTCTTGCCTCCGTGCTGCTCGATGAGTTGTTTGTACTGCTCGCGCGAGTGGTGTTTGAAGACTCCGCTGATGACGATGACTTGGCCTTGGAGTGTGGTGCTGTGTTGGGACATTTGCTGGTGCGAGAGTGCGAACTGCAGGCCTGCTTCTTTAAGTCTGGCGATGAGCTGCTGGTTTTCCTTGTCGTGGAGGTAGTCTCTCACGCTCGAGGCTATCACTTGGCCTATGCCGTCGGTCTCGAGCATCTCGTCGATGGTGGCGGTGCTCAAGGCATCGATGTTCTTGAACTTCCTGGCGAGGGTCTTGGCGGCTATTTCTCCGACGAATCTGATGCCCAGGGCGAAGAGTACTCGCTCGAAGGGGACGGAGAGGCTTTCTGTAATGCTGCGTTTTATCTTTTCGTCAAAGTCGATATGGTAAAAGTCTGAGACGTCGTGGAGCAGGCCTTGGTTAAAGTATTGGTTGATGATTTCTGAGCCAATGGAGTTGATATTCATGGCTTTTCGCGATACGAAGTGTTCGAGCTTGCCTAATATCTGTGGGGGGCAATGCTGGTCGTTGGGGCAGTAGTAGCCTGCCTCATCGGGCTCGCGTACGAGCTTTGTCCCACACACGGGGCATCGCTTGATAAAGTGTATCCTGTGCTCACCGGGACCTCCTTCGTTGTCTACTATCTTGGGGATTATCTCGCCTCCTTTCTCGATGACTACGCTGTCTCCGATGTGTAGGGCGAGGGATTCCATCACGTCGGCATTGTGGAGTGTCGCTCTGTGTACCATCGTGCCGCTGAGGGCTACGGGGTCCATATTGGCTACGGGGGTGATTACTCCTGTCCTGCCTACTTGATATGTGATTTCGCGCAGCGTGGTGGTGGCTTGCTCGGCTTGGAACTTGTATGCTATGGCCCAGCGGGGGGACTTGGCGGTGAGGCCTAATGATTGCTGCTGGGCGAGCGAATTGACTTTCAGCACTATGCCGTCGGTGGCTACGGGGAGGTGTTTGCGCTCTGTGTCCCAGTATTGGATGTAGTCCCAGACTTCGTCGATGGTGTTGCACAGCCGCATATCGGGGCTCACCTGAAAGCCCCATTCGCGGGCTGTCTGTAGGTTCTGATAGTGGCCGTCGTACTTGGGGGCTTCGCTGAGGAGATAGTAGAGGTATGCGTCGAGTCCGCGGCGTGCGACGACTTTGGGGTCTTTGCTCTTGAGGGTGCCTGAGGCTGCATTGCGGGGGTTGGCAAAGGGGGCTTCGCCTGCGGCTTCGCGCTCTGCATTGAGCTTGTTGAAGTTGCTCCAGGGCAGGAGTATCTCGCCTCTGATCTCAAACTGTCTGGGGCATGGGGCGTCGATTACTAAGGGTATGGTGCGTATGGTGCGCACGTTGGCGGTGACGTCATCGCCTTGCTCTCCGTCGCCGCGTGTCACGGCTCTCACGAGGCGGCCGTGTTCGTAGTGTAGGGAGATGGAGAGACCGTCGTATTTCAGCTCTGCGCATATCTGGAAGGGCTGGCCGTGGAGACTGTCGGCGACGCGCTCGTAGAAGTCGCGCACTTCGCTGAGGTTGTATGTGTTGGAGAGCGAGAGCATGGGCCTGAGGTGCTTGACGGAGACGAAGTCTTCATTCAGGTCGCTGCCTACGCGCTGGCTGGGCGAATTGGGGTCGTACATCTCGGGGTGGGATGCTTCGAGCTCCTGCAGCTGGCGCATCATGTCGTCAAACTCTTTGTCGCTGACAGTGGGGGAGTTCAGCACGTAGTAGTTGTGGTTGTGCTCGTGGAGTTGCTGCCTGAGTGTCAGGATGAGGTCTGTTTCTGTCATGCTACGGAGTATTGTGTTTTCAGCGTGCAAATGTACGACAGTAATTCTGCTTTTCCTAACATGATGTCGGGGCAAGGGGACATGGCGACACAAAATTTCAAATTAAGGATGGATTTACTTGCATTTTAGCGTACTAAATCGTATCTTTGCATGAGAAAAGGTATATTTTGCAAATTATAACATAATTTTTATTGACAATGGTAAAAAGCGAATTGCAGAAAGCTCGTGCTGCGTACCAGCCCAAGCTTCCTAAAGCTCTACAGGGTGCTGTAGTGGCTGTAGAGGGTGCCCCAACACAATCAGTGGGCAACCAGGCTGAGATCAAGGCTATGTTTCCCAACACTTATGGCATGCCTGTCATCACGTTTGAGAGTGGCGAGCCTAAGGCTATGGAGGCTATCAATGTCGGCATTATCCTCTCTGGTGGTCAGGCTCCGGGCGGACACAATGTCATCAGTGGTCTTTATGATGGTGTGAAGACTCTCAACAAGGACAGTAAGCTCTATGGCTTCCTAATGGGTCCGGGCGGACTGGTGGATCATAAGTATGTCGAGTTTACTGACGAGTTTATCGACGAGTATCGCAATACGGGCGGTTTTGATATCATCGGCTCGGGTCGTACGAAGTTGGAGAAGGAGGCTCAGTTTGAGTCTGGCAAGGAGATTCTCAACAAACTGGGTATCAAGGCTCTCGTCATCATCGGCGGCGATGACTCTAATACTAACGCTTGTGTCCTGGCTGAGTATTACGCTGCAAAGCAGTATGGTATACAGGTGATAGGCTGCCCGAAGACTATCGATGGCGACCTCAAGAACGAGCAGATTGAGACTTCTTTCGGCTTTGATACGGCGTGCAAGACTTACTCTGAGCTCATCGGCAACATACAGCGTGACTGCAACTCTGCACGTAAGTACTGGCACTTCATCAAGCTCATGGGACGCTCTGCATCGCACATCGCCTTGGAGTGTGCGCTCGAGACGCAGCCTAATGTTTGTCTCATCTCTGAGGAGGTGGAGCAGAAGAATATGTCGCTCGACGATGTTGTGACGTATATAGCCCAGATAGTGGCTGACCGCGCGGCTGAGGGCAACAACTTCGGTACTGTGCTTATCCCTGAGGGTCTCATAGAGTTTATCCCAGCTATCGGCAAGCTCATCAAGGAGCTCAACGAGGTGCTGACTGACCCTGCTACGGGCGAGAGCCGCATCTTTGCGAGCAAGGACGAGCAGGTGGCGTTTGTCAAGGGCAACATCGCGCCTGAGAACCTCGCTATTCTCGAGTCTCTGCCAAAGGATGTGGAGCGTCAGCTTTGTCTCGACCGCGACCCTCACGGCAATGTCCAGGTTTCTCTCATCGAGACTGAGAAGCTGCTCTCTGCGATGGTGGCAGCGAAGCTCGATGCTTGGAAGGCTGAGGGTAAATATGTGGGCAAGTTTGCTCCACAGCATCACTTCTTCGGCTATGAGGGACGTTGTGCGGCTCCTTCAAATTATGACGCTGACTATTGCTACAGCCTCGGTTTCAACGCAAGTCGCCTGATAGCAAACGGCAAGACTGGATATATGTCTGTCATCAAGAATACGACGGCTCCTGCTGCAGAATGGATTGCGGGCGGTGTGCCTATCACGATGATGATGAACATGGAGCGTCGCAACGGCGCGATGAAGCCTGTGATTCGCAAGGCTCTCGTGGAGCTCGAGGGTGCTCCTTTCAAGTTCTTCCAGAGCAAGCGTGAGGAGTGGGCGAAGAATACTTGCTACGTATACCCTGGCCCAATACAGTATTGGGGTCCGACTGAGGTGTGCGACCAGTGTACTAAGACTCTCGCTCTTGAGCAGGCTTAATCTTACGGTCACGACATGATGCAGAAAAGACGTCCCCAGCCCCGAAGCAAGACTGTCCGCAATAGGACGTCGAGAGGCAGGAAGGGTGGGGGGACGTCTTTTTTTTCGCGTCTGACGCATATCCCTATATGGGGCTATGTCGTGGCTGCTGCTGCGGCTGTGGCTTTGTATTGTTTTGTTTTGATTCATTTTTTTGTCGACCCGTATAGCTTCCAATGGAGGGCGATATATGGTGAGACTACGTATCCTGAGGGATATGAGATACGTGGCATAGATGTGAGTCACTACCAGCAGGAGATAAGGTGGGAAAAGCTGCGCAATGCCAGCATGGGTGCGGATCCTGTGACTTTCGTTATCATCAAGGCTACTGAGGGGGAGAGTATCATAGACGAATATTTCAACGACAATTTCTACCAGGCGTTCAGGAATGACTTCATTCGGGGGGCTTATCATTTCCTTACTCCTGATGTCCCGGCTGAGCGTCAGGCTCGTTTTTTCATTCGTCAGGTGCATCTCGAGACGGGTGACCTCCCGCCGGTGCTCGATGTGGAGGATGAGCGTAAGTGGAGGGCGGCAGGATATACTGACGCTATGATACGGGAGATGGTTGCCGAATGGCTACGCATCGTGGAGCAGCACTACGGGGTGAGGCCTATTGTGTATAGCGGATACAAGTTTCATCGCGATATTCTGTCGGACAGCTTATTGGATCGCTATCCGCGCTGGATTGCTCACTATTATATCGACAAGCCGCGTGAGGATGTCAGGTGGACGTTTTGGCAACATACGGATTGCGGCAAGATAAAGGGTATCAGGGGGAGTGTGGACTGCAATATCTTTAATGGCGACATGGATGACCTGAACGCTATCCTGATACATTAGGCCTGTCAAAAATCGATGTTTACTCTGAAGTTGAACATTCGGCCTGTGAGGTAGTTGGGGACGGCATATTGGTTGTCGGTCACGTCGGTGACCCAATAGTATCCGCTTACGTTTTCGAAGCCGAACACGTTGAGGCAGTCGAGCCCAAGCCATACTGACTTGACGTAGGAGCGTTTCTGCCTGTCTTGGTTGCGGTATGGGCAGTAGTTCATGCCTATGTCTACGCGCTTGTATGGCATGGAGCGGAATGTGTGTTCCTCGAGACCGGTGTGGGGTGCGCCGAAGGGGAGGCCGCCTGCAAAGCAGGCTTTCAGGTTGAGCTTCCAGCGTGTGGTCTTGGGGAAATAGTCTGAGAAGAACATGTTGAGCGACCAGGCCTGGTCTGTGGGCTGGGGCACGGACTTTCCGTCTATGTCCATACGTGCCCTCATGAGCGAGAAGGTGATCCATGAGTCTGTCTTGGGGACAAACTCTCCGAAGAGCTTGAAGTCGATGCCCATGACGCTGCCGCTTGCGCAATTCCTGCCGTAGTAGACGAGCTTGGTGTTGTTGATGGTGTAGGGGTTGAGGTTGCCTTGCAGCTTGACGTAGGCTTCTGTGGTGAACAGGAAGGGTCTTCGCCCGATGCGGAAACTGTAGTCGTAGCCTGTGATGAACTGGAACGAGCGTTGCGACTTGATGTCGTGGTTGAGGGCTATGACGTAGCTGTTGGCTGAGTTGCCGTCGTGTATGTCTTGGCGCAGCTCTTTGTAGAATGGACGTTGGTAGTACAGGCCTGTTGCGAAACGGAAGGTCATCTGCTTGTTGAACGTGGGCACAATGCCTATGCTTACTCTTGGCGAGAAGAGCCATTCTTTGTTCCATGACCAGTATGAGAGGCGTACGCCGTAGCATAGTGACATGATGGCGCGTTTCCATTCGCGACGCCATGTGTCTTGGCTGTATAGCTCGAACGTGCCTGCCTTCATGGCTATCTTGCCTGGCGACTTTCTGAGGTATATCACGTCGAGCCCGGCTGGGTTGTGGGGCATGGAGTAGCCCGATGAATCGCGGTATTCCCATTCGCGTGCGGTCTCACTGACGTTTTGCAGGCTGTAGGCTATGCCTGATTCTACTTTGTGGTTCTTGGCCTTGTATTCGTGTGTCAGACGGAATGTGTGCTGGCTACTCGACAATATGTCGCGGGCGTGCTCGAGGTATGTGCCTATGGCGAGGTCGGTCTGCATGCTGGTGTTTGATAGCCAGTATTGTCCTTGTATGTCGTATGACACTCGCTCTCTGGTGTTGAAGGCGTTGTAGTTGAGGGCTATGGTGTGGTTCTTGCCTAATGTGCCGTGGATTTGTATCGTGCCGTAGAGGGTGCGGAAGAGGTCTTGCTCCCAGCCGTCGAAATAGACGTCGAAGTTCTTCACGTCCTGCAGGGTGCCGAAATTGGTCTGTCGGGTGTGGGGGACAAACTTGTAGTTATTTTCCGATATGTAGCCGATGGCTTCTATACGCCAGTTCTTGTGGGGCTGCCATGTGAGGTATGCCTGGTAGTCTACGAAGTTTGGAGAGTAGTCGGCGTCTGTCTCCATGGCTCCGAGTAGGTATGAGTTGGTCTTGTAGCGCACGGAGTTGGAGAAGCTGACTTTGCTGTTGCCCCAACCGAGGTATGCGCTTGCTCCCAGTAGCGAGGCTGAGAGATTGCTTTCCCACTTGGTCGGCTTGCGGTAACTTATGTTGAGCACGGACGACATCTTGTCGGCATACTTTGCTGCAAAACCTCCTGCGGAGAACTCTACTTTTTCGACCATCGAGGGGTTGATGACGGAGAGTCCTTCTTGCTGTCCGCTTTGTAGGAGGAGGGGACGGTATACTTCTACGCCGTTTATGTATACGCAGTTTTCATCAAACGAGCCTCCGCGTACCGTATAGTTTGACGAGAGTTCGTTCCTTTGCGACACGCCTGCCTGAGTGCCTACGAGCTCTTCTACGGCATTTCCTGATGTCGAGGGCATCCTGCTCATTTCGTCGGTCTTGATCTGTACGGTCTGGTCCATGTTGCGCCGTACGTCTTTTACTTCGACTTCGCCTAATTCGGTGTCCTTGTCTTGCATGACGATGTTCAGGGTCAGCTGTCCTTTGGGCTTGCGTAGCATCTTGATTCTTTCTTTGTAGCCGAACATCGTGAACGATACTTTGACGGAGTCTGCCGTGGAGAAGGTGATGGTATAAACTCCGTCTGCGTTGGCTGCCGTGGCTGCTGCTTGTCCCAAGATGCGTACCATACAGAAACTTACGGGCGAGCCGTCCTCGCCTGTGACTCTGCCTTTGAGCTTGACGGCTGCGGATTCTTGTGCCCACGACTGGGCGCAAAGTATAAGGGTGATATAGAATGCTAAAATTCGTTTCATAAATAGATAACGTCAAATCGCGTAATTATCGTGTGTGTGCGGGCGATTTTATTTCGTTTATTCGTAACTTTATACTTTGCTCTAAGTCTCTTTCGCTCAATGCTCTACTTTTGACCGTCGCCAAAAGTCTTAACTTTGTACTTCGCTCTACTTTTGACGACGGTTAAAATGTATCACTTTCGCTCGGAAAAAGCAAATTAAAACGAGTTTTATTTGCTTTTTCGCTCGCTTATTCGTAACTTTGGAGGTCAAATTATGAAAAAAATTGCTATCATAGGTAAAGGTCGGGTGGCTACGCATCTCGGGAAGGCTTTGTCGGGAGGGGGGCACTTTGTGGTGATGTGTGGCGGCAGGGAGAGGATTTGCGATGTTCCTGATGATGCTGATATGGTGGTGTTGGCTGTCAAGGATGATTGCATCGGGGATGTGTCGCTGGGATTGGAGGGGGTGATTCACGCGGAGACTTTGGTCGTGCATACTGCGGGGTCTGTGGGTATGGGGGCTTTGGCGCAGGAGCGTCGGGGTGTGTTTTACCCGATGCAGACTTTCTCGATGGAGAGGGAGGTGGACTTTTCTAAGGTGCCTCTCTTCTTGGAGGCTTCGGACGATGAGGGCTTGGCTTTGCTTGACAGTGTGGCGCGAAGCATCTCTCGCGAAGTGTATCACCTTGATGGGGAGAAACGTGGGGTTTTGCATTTGGCTGCGGTGTTTTGCTGCAATTTTGTCAACCATATGTATGCTTTGTCTGAGGAACTGCTGGAGCGCGAGGGGATTCCTTTTGAAACGATGCTTGCTCTCATCGACGAGACGGCGGCCAAGGTGCATGAGCTCTCGCCGCGTGTGGCGCAGACGGGGCCGGCTGTGAGATGGGACGAATCGGTTATGGAGAGGCATATCGGTATGCTGTCTGACGAGAGGGTGCAGATGATTTATAAAATTCTGAGTAGGAATATTCATGATAAATTATGATTTGAGCAGGATACGTCTGATGGCGTTTGATGTGGATGGTGTGCTGAGTATGACGACTACGCCGCTGGCTGCTGATGGTGACCCTGTGCGTACGGCGAATACGAAGGATGGGTATGCCTTGCATCTCGCTGCGAAGATTGGATTTGACTTGGCTATCATCTCGGGGGGGTGTAGCGAGCGTGTGGCTGCGCGGTATCGTAAGCTGGGCGTGGGTGAGGTGTATATGCAGTGTGGACACAAGGTGGAGGTCTATGAGATGCTTCTCGCACGGTATGGACTGGCTGATGAGAATGTCTTGTATATGGGTGACGATATTCCTGACCTCGATATCATGAGGCGTTGTGGCTTGCCGTGTGCTCCGGCTGATGCTGTGCCTGAGGTGAGGGAGGCTGCGGTATATGTCAGCCATTTGCGTGGCGGGGAGGGTTGCTGTCGTGATGTGGTGGAGCAGGTGTTGCGTGCTCAAGGAAAATGGTGTCTGGATACGGTATGGTGAGGGGTATGAGGATTGTTCTTGCGAGTCTTAGCCCAAGGCGCAGGGAACTGCTTGAGGGGCTTGATATTCCTTTTGAACTTAGGGTGATGGAGGGGATTGATGAGTCGTATCCTGAGGGTTTGTCGATGACGGAGATTCCTGAATATATCTCGCGGAGGAAGGCGGAGGCTTACTCGCTGGCTGAGGATGAGCTGCTGATAACGGCTGATACTATTGTGTATCTCGATGGGGTGGTGCTGGGCAAACCTGCTGATGTGGCTGAGGCGAAGCGGATGCTTGCTGACTTGTCGGGGCGTACGCATCATGTCGTGACGGGGGTGACGCTGCGCAGCTTGCGGCGTTCGCATACGTTTTCGTCGGTCACGGAGGTGACGTTTGACACTTTGTCTCCTGAGCAGATTGACTATTATGTGGAGCGTTACCGTCCTTTGGACAAGGCTGGGGCGTATGGTATTCAGGAGTGGATAGGATATACTGCCGTGACGCAGATTAGGGGGTCGTACTTTAACGTGATGGGGCTGCCTGTGCAGAGGTTGTCTGTGGAATTGAGAAATTTTTTGCAAACGTTATAATATATGGATATGATGAAGAATGTGATATTTGCTTTGCTGGCATGTGTGTGTGTAGTGGCTTTGGGGGGCTGTAGTGATGTGGACTATACTGTCGAGAATCCTACGTTCAAGGGCTTTGACTATCAGGTGAAAAAACAGGGGGAGAACACGGGAACTGTGCGTGGTGATATCATGCCTGGCGATATACTTAGGGTGTATTGTGTGCGCAATACTCCTGGACGTCTTTGTGGATTGATGCATGGGTATGTCTTGCTGCGCAGTACGTATGTGTATTTGGGGGCTCCATCGGAGAGTATTGAGGTGGTGAAGAGTGTGAGGGATGATGGGGGTGATAATTGCTATGCTGAGTTTGAGGTCCCCTCCTGCGGCGAGGGTAAGGTACTGGCGCGTGTGGAGTATAGGGTGGCTGCGACTCTGGGATTCCAGACGTTTGGCGGTATCAAGTCTGACCTCGACCCGCAGCAGTCTGCCAATGTGCCTCCTTATTTCGGTACTTTCGTCTTGCTGGACTTGACTGTGTCGAGTGGTGGCAGGGTGTCTACTGTGCCTAACGGGCGTCTGTCGGAGTCTGAGATGGACTATAATGCTGACGGCTCGCTCAAGACGGACGAGAATGGTGACATAGTCTTGATAACCAAACCGCTGGATAATTCACTTCTTACACTAATATACAAGAAAGAACTATGAAGACAATACGTGAAATATTTCGTATAGGCATTGGCCCGAGTAGCTCGCATACTATGGGGCCTCGTAAAGCTGCCGAACTGTATTTGCAACGTCATCCTGACGCGGGGCGTTTCCGTGTCACTCTCTATGGTTCGCTGTCTGCTACGGGCAAGGGGCACATGACTGACCGTGCTATTCTCGATGTGCTGGGCGATGAGTCTACCGAGATGATTTGGAGCAGGGAGTTTCTGCCTTTTCACCCTAATGGCATGAAATTTGAGTGTATGGAGGGGGCTGATGGGGTGTATCATGATGAATGGTATGTTTATAGCATCGGTGGTGGGGCTCTTGCTGAGGAGGGGCAGAACAGTATTGAGTTGCCTGATGTCTATGACATGAACTCGATGACTGAAATCTTGCAATATTGCGAGTGGTCAGGCAAGAATTATTGGGAGTATGTGGAGGAGTGTGAGGGTAGTGGGATATGGGATTTTCTCAGGGAGGTGTGGCAGACGATGCGTGATGCCGTGGAGCGTGGCCTTGATGCGGAGGGGGTCTTGCCTGGACCTTTGAATCTCAGACGCAAGGCGTATCAGTATCATGTCAGGGCTACGGGATTCAAGGACAATCTTCGTACTCGTGGACTGGTCTTTGCTTATGCTTTGGCGGTAAGCGAGGAGAATGCTTCGGGCGGCAAGATTGTGACGGCTCCTACGTGTGGCTCGTGTGGTGTGGTGCCTGCTGTGCTCTATCATCTGTGGAAGAGTCGCGACTTTAGCGAGAATCGTATTTTGCGTGCCTTGGCTACGGCGGCTCTCTTTGGCAATGTGGTCAAGACGAATGCTTCAATCTCGGGTGCTGAGGTCGGATGTCAGGGCGAGGTTGGCGTAGCGTGTGCCATGGCGAGTGCGGCGGCTAACCAGCTTTTTGGGGGGAGTCCTGCCCAGATTGAATATGCTGCGGAGATGGGGCTGGAACATCATTTGGGCATGACGTGCGACCCTGTGTGCGGATTGGTACAGATACCTTGTATCGAACGTAATGCTTATGCGGCTACGCGTGCCTTGGATGCTAATATATACTCTACTTTTACTGATGGTGTGCATCGTGTCAGCTTTGACAAGGTGGTGGAGGTGATGAAACAGACGGGACATGACTTGCCGAGTCTTTACAAGGAGACGAGTGAGGGCGGACTTGCTAAGGATTATACGCAGATGAAATTTTAATCGGATTAACAACTTTTGAAATATGACTAAGATAAAGACTAAGCCTAAGAACGGCGCTGTGGAGAGCATTCTCGACTTGAATGCCAACAATATCTGGAATGTGGAGCCGAATACTATCAAGACGCTATGGGAGAGCGAGGGGGATACGGAGAGTTTCTTGCTGTGTGAGGATAAACTGCTCAATGTGATAAGGCTGGCGTTTGATGTGGTTCATTATAATCCTAAGGATCCTCGCGAACAGGCTATTTATGAGAATGGCGAGTGGGCTACGTTCTTGCATTGTAATGTGTCGAAGGGATGGGTGGCTATACGCAAACGCTACATCACAAAACTTAGCGACTTGAGCTACGAAAATGTGAGCCATATATCTGAGGCTACTTTGCTTGAACTTATCGACCGTAACTTTGGAGGGGGCTGGGATAGTATCTCGCTGGCTCAGCGTGATATCATTCTCACTTGCTTTGATGTCAGTACGACTACGCTTCCTGCTACACGTCTGCACATGACGGGGGGGACGCTCGACAAGAAGGTGGCTCAGGGTTTTCAGGTCTTGGAGATTCCTAAGGGGACTTGGATTGAGGCTATCTTCGTCAAGAAGAAGGAGCCTGCTACGAAGATTCGCCTGAATGATGACAAATATGACGAGGAGGGTAATCTTCGCAAGAGTCCTTTGAAGGATTTTGCGGATGATATGGAGGGTGAACTTGACGATGATATCGATGACGACAAACTGCCAAACGAGGATATCGATGATGATGATATGGATATCTCTGACGAGCAGATGGATGATACTTTCTATAGCAGCTACTCTGAGGAGGCCAAGATTGAGGATGACGAGGAGCTGGAGGGTTTGTCGCTCGATGGCGAGGATTAGAGGCTACATATTTATTATTTTCTCAATGGCTTGTACTCTCACGCTGATCTCTTCCTGTTCGAGCAGGAAGTGTCTCGGCGAGGGGGAGTACTTGCTGGATCGTGTGGTGCTGAGATGCGACAGTCCTCAGGTGAGGACTTCGGAACTCGGCAACATGGTTCGTCAACAGCCTAACACGCGTCTGGCTTCGATTTCGAAGGTGCAGCTTGGCATATACTTGCTGGCCAATCCTAAGCGAAACAGGTGGGTAGATAGGGCCTTGCGTCGTATGGGCGAGGCTCCTGTGGTCTACGATTCGCTCTCTACGCTGCGGTCTTGCCATAAGTTGCAGGCTGTGATTCGCTCGAGGGGATATCTTCAGTCGACGGTTGATTTCTCTACGGTGAGGAAACGTCATAAGATTTCGGTGACATATCAGATTCATGCGGGACGCAGATATTATGTGGATAGCGTACAGACGGTTTGTCTGGATACGGCTGTGGCTGACGAAGTGGAGGCCATAAGGGGGGAGAGCTTGATGAGGAAGGGTATGCCCTATGATCTCAATGTGCTTGCGTCAGAGCGTTCGCGTATAGCGCGGTATCTGACCAATAAGGGATATTATCGTTTCACGAAGGAGGATATTACCTTTGATGTGGATACATTGTGTGGTCCTGACTCTATCAAGGTTTTGATGCTTGTCAACAAGTATGTAAATCCTGAAACCAAGGCGATAAGTCCTCATTTGCGTTACAAATGGGGCAAAATCAGATTTTCTATAGATACTATAGGCGGACGTTCTGTCAAGATACGTCCTAAGGTGTTGTTTTCTTCGTTGTCTATCCACCCTGGAGAATATTATGCTGAGACGGATGTGCAGGATACGTATTCGAGGCTCAATCGAATCCCTGTGATTGCGAGTTCGAATGTCAATATATCTAAAAATAAGAATGACAGCTCGCTCCTCGATGCAGATATACGTATTACTCCTACAAAGTTGAACAGCATTTCGTTTGGGGTGGACGGGACGAATACTGCTGGTGACTTTGGCGTGGCTGGTGAGGCTACGTATCAGATGCGCAATCTCTTTAGGGGTGGTGAGCTTTTGTCGCTGAGGTTTCGTGCGGCTTTTGAGGCTATACGTGGTCTGAGCGGATATAAGGACCAGAATTTTTTTGAATATAATGTCAATGCCAGCTTGAAATTTTCTGATATTAAGTTTCCTTTCTTGTCGCGCAGTTTCAGGTATCAGTCGTGTGGGACGAGCGAGCTCAACATATCATTCGATAGCCAGGATCGTCCTGAGTTTCATCGGCGTGTCTTGACTGCGGGCTGGAAATATCGTTGGTCTGGGTCGGGGACTCACCATCAGCATCGTATTGATGCGCTTGACGTCAACTATGTCTTCATGCCTTGGATAAGTGATACGTTTCGCGACAAATATATCGACAATCCTGAGAGCCGTAATGCTATCATCGCGTATAATTACCAGAATCTGTTCATCGTCAGAAGTGGCTACCAGTATGAGTATTCGAGCATAGGCAATATGTCGCCTATGGGCATCTATGGCAAGGATGCCTATACGCTCAGGGCTGGAATAGAGACTGCTGGCAATCTGCTTGCTGCTATCACATCTGGCTCTGTCAAGCATGTCGACGAGCGGGGGCAACGTACGCTATTTGGTATTGCGTTTGCCCAGTATGCCAAGGCTGATTTTGATTTCAGCAGAAGTTTTAGGTTCAAACATGGTAGTAGCCTGGCCATACATGTAGGTATGGGGGTTGCAGTCCCTTACGGCAATAGTAGCATCTTGCCTTACGAAAAGCGTTATTATAGTGGTGGGGCTAATAGTGTGCGCGGATGGAGTGTGAGGAGTCTTGGACCAGGGTGTTTCAGGGGTTCCAATGGTCAGGTGGATTTCATCAACCAGACTGGCGATGTCAAGCTTGACATGAATATCGAGTGCCGTTTCAAGATATTCTGGAAAATTGATGGTGCAGCCTATATCGATGCTGGCAATATCTGGACTTTACGCGACTATAAGGACCAGCCTGGCGGACAGTTTTCCTGGTCGAGGTGTTGGGAGCAGATTGCCGTGTCTTACGGGCTTGGTCTCAGACTCAATTTCGATTATTTCTTGTTAAGGTTCGATACGGGCATGAAGGCTATTGACCCTTCGTATACTGACAAGCGTGGACACTATCCGTTTATACATCCTAAGATGTCTCGTGACTTCACTTTCCACTTTGCTGTAGGACTACCTTTTTGAATGCCTTTATTTGTCTGGCTTTTATCGAGTCTGCCATCGCTTTTGCTGACGTGTAGAGTCCGAGACCTTTCAATTGGCTTTTGGCTAATGTGCGATGTTTGTCGTTGACGAGCGAATCTGCCCATGGCTGTGGCAGAATGGCGGCATCGACAAGACCATCGGAGAGCATTTTGTGGCGGACGCGAATAGAGTTGATTTGAGCCCGGTATACGTCTTCAGCCACAAAACTTTCCTTGGCTTTTGCCTTTGCTGAGGCTGAATCGAGGAGTGTTGTGAGCCACTCGTCTGCCATACACCAACGTGGTACGCCGACCATGCTCTCTTTTAATTTTGCAATCTTGGTAATGCGCTTCCTTGCATTGGCTATGAGCATGAACTCGTGGGGTAGGGGGAGGAGCATTTTCAAGCCTTGACGTATGCTGTCGGGGATGTGTCTTGCCTGGGCGATGCGTACTGAGTCTGCGAGGAAAATGTCTGTGTTTCGTCCCAATATGGCTGTGTCGATATCCATCAATGCGTCGTAGCGGACAAATTCTATGTCAAAGCTGAGGGTGTCTCCCCAGTGATTGTCTGCAAAACCTTGCTCTATTGTTGCACACTCACTTGTCGGCAGTATGGCGATTCGTAGGGGAATGCTGTCTGTCTTTGTCGTGATGTGCTTTTCTGAATTGCTATGATTGCAGGCACAGAGGCTACATAGCGCTAATGCTAACGATAGTAATGTGGAGTTGTGGGAATGACGGGGTCTCATAGAATAATTTCACCCCCAAAGCTATATGCTTCGGGGGTAAGATATTTTGTTTTTAATAGGAAAATCAGCCCTTGATGGCAGCTACGCCTGGCAGCACCTTGCCTTCGATGGCTTCAAGCAGAGCGCCACCTCCAGTAGAAATGTAGCTGACCTTGTCTGTCAGACCAAACTTGGTGCAGCATGCAACAGAATCTCCACCTCCGATGAGTGAGAATGCGCCTTCGGCTGTGGCTTGTGCGATGGCATCACCGATAGCCTTGGAGCCTGCGGTAAAGTCGTCACACTCGAAGCAGCCGGCAGGGCCGTTCCAAAGGATGGTCTTTGCTCCCTTGATGGCATCTGCAAACTTCTGGGCGCTGACTGGACCTGCATCAAGTCCTTCGTATTCTGCAGGAATGGCATTAGATGGGAAGACTTCTATCTTGGCACCTTCGTTGACTGTAAAGGTCTTGAAGTCGTAGCTTGTGCAGCATACGCTGTCTTCACCCAACACGAGCTCTACGCCGTTCTCCTTTGCCTTCTTCTCGACGTCGAGGGCTACGTCAAGCTTGTCGAGCTCTACGATAGACTGGCCTATCTCTCCGTTGTGGGCCTTGGAGAATGTGTATGTCATACCGCCGCAGAGTATGAGTTTGTCTACCTTGCCGAGCAGATTCTCGATGATTCCTATCTTTGAGGAAACTTTCGAACCTCCCATGATGGCAACGAACGGACGCTTGATGTTTGACAGGACGTTGTCAACGGCCTCTACTTCTTTCTCCATGAGGAAACCGAGCATCTTGTTGTCGGCATCGAAGTAGTCGGCGATGACCGCTGTAGAGGCATGACGACGGTGAGCTGTGCCGAATGCGTCCATTACGTAGCAGTCTGCGTATGATGCCAGAGTCTTGGCAAACTCTTTCTGGCTCTCTTTCATAGCCTTCTTGGCTGCATCGTAGGCAGGGTCTTCCTTGTCGATACCTACTGGCTTGCCTTCTTCTTCAGGATAGTAGCGGAGGTTCTCAAGGAGCAATACTTCACCCATCTGAAGGTTGGCAGCGGCTTCCTGAGCCTTTGCGCAGTCGGGGGCAAACTTTACTTCGCTCACTCCGAGTGCCTCGGCTACGGCATTTTTAATCTGGCCTAATGAAAGCTCGGGCTTGACTTTGCCCTTTGGCTTGCCCATGTGTGACATGATGATGAGTGCGCCTCCCTGATTGAGAATGTGCTTGAGGGTAGGCAGAGCTCCGCGGATACGTGTGTCGTCTGTAATAACTCCTTCTTTCAAGGGTACGTTGAAATCCACACGGACAATGGCTTTCTTGCCTGCAAAATTGAAATCCTTAATGGTCATTTTAGTAAATGTTTTAATGATTGTTTTATTTTATAATATTTGTGTTTTTGTCATAACGCAGTTCAAAGTTACGAATAAGTGGGAACAATTCCAAAAAATTATGTCATAATTTGGATTTTGCAGGGATAAAATGTACCTTTGTATTGAAAAACGAATTATCGATTATATGGCAGAATCGCGCAATAAGAGACAACCTAAGGTGGTAGAGGTTCCGAGTATGGACGCTCTTGGTCACAAGCAGCCTCAGAATCTGGATATGGAGACTGTGGTATTGGGTGCGTTGATGAACGAGCAGGATGCTTTTGGTCAAGTGGCAGAGATATTGAAGCCTGAGTGTTTCTACGACCATCGCAATCAGTTGGTCTTTGAGGCTATTCGTGATTTGGCCGTTCAGCAGAAGCCTGTCGACGTGATTACTGTGGTGGAACAGCTGGAGGCCAAGGGTAATTTGGCAGGGATTGGGGGGATGTCCTATATAGCGCAACTGAGCGGAGCTGTGATAAGTAGCGCCCATTTGGAGTATCACGCCCGTATCATTTTGCAAAAGTATATTGCCCGACAGCTGATCATGTATGCAAGCCGTATACAGCAGATGGCTTTTGATCCCGGTACAGATGTGGAGGACCTGATGCAGGAGGCTCAGGGCAGACTGTTCGAATTGTCGCAAAACAACGCCAAAAAGGATTACACACAGATCAACCCCGTGATACAGGAGGCGTATGAGATGCTCCAGGTTGCGGCAGCACGTACGGACGGTTTGAGCGGACTGACTTCGGGCTTTACCCGCCTGGACAAGATTACGAGTGGTTGGCAGGCGAGTGACCTTATCATTATTGCGGCGCGTCCAGCTATGGGTAAGACGGCTTTCGTGATATCGATGATAAGGAAAATGGCTGTGGACAACAAGATTCCGTGTGCTATGTTTTCACTCGAGATGGCCAACGTGCAGCTGGTCAATCGTCTGATCGTGAATGTGTGTGAGATTACGGGTGACAAGATAAAGTCTGGTCAGCTGGCTCCCTACGAGTGGCAGCAGCTGGATAATCGCATTACCCAACTTTATGATGCTCCTATTTATGTTGACGACACTCCTTCGCTGAGTGTGTTTGAATTGCGCACGAAGGCACGACGTCTGGTGCGCGAACATGGCATCAAAATCATCATGATTGACTACCTCCAGCTGATGAATGCGAGTGGCATGAGTTTTGGCAGCCGTCAGGAGGAGGTTTCTACGATATCACGCTCGCTCAAGCAGTTGGCTAAGGAGCTGAACATCCCTATCATCGCGCTTTCGCAGCTGAATCGTGGCGTGGAGTCGCGTGAGGGTATTGAGGGCAAGCGTCCGCAGCTTAGTGACTTGCGCGAGTCTGGTGCCATCGAGCAGGATGCAGACATGGTGTGTTTCATACATCGTCCGGAATATTATAAGATTTATCAGGACGAGAAGGGACGCGATTTGCGTGGTATGGCTGAGATTATTATCGCAAAGCATCGTAACGGTGCTGTGGGGGATGTGTTGCTACAGTTCCGTAGCGAATATGCCCGTTTTGCTGATCCCGATGAGTCGCAATGGGTACCGATGCCTGGGGAGCAGGGTGGGGAGATTCGCTCTCGTGGTCTCTCGGACGAGGAGAAGAGGAGCATGATGGACATGAACCCTTTCGGTGAGAGCGAGAATGGCGATGTGCCTCCATTCTGACATTTTTCTGTGCAAAAAACCAGAAAAATACATTTTTTTTTGTAATTTTGCATCGGTTTATATGTAAGTCTTCGTCACTTGCTGTCGAAGGACTATAGTACTAAAAAACATAACGACATTATAATATGAATATCTCTTACAAATGGCTTAAAGACTATGTAGACTTTGACATGACGGCCGACGAGGTCGCCAAGGCTCTGACCAGTTGTGGTCTGGAGGTTGGTGGCGTCGAAGAGGTGCAGACTGTCAAGGGCGGTCTGAAAGGTCTCTGGGTTGGTCAGGTGATGACCTGTGAGGTTCACCCCAATAGTGATCACATGCACGTATGTACGGTAGATGTGGGGCAGGGCAATCCTTCAGGTGCTGAGGCTGGACCATTGCAGATTGTATGTGGCGCTCCCAATGTGGCTGCAGGCCAAAAGGTAATCGTGGCCGTCGTGGGTACCAAATTGTATGATGGTGACGACGAGTTTACTATCAAGCGTAGCAAACTGCGTGGCATAGAGTCCTTGGGTATGATTTGTGCTGAAGACGAGATTGGCATTGGTAAGAGTCATGATGGAATCATCGTTTTGCCTGAGGAAGCAGTAGTCGGAACACCTGCCGCGGAGTATTACAAGTTGGAGAGTGACTATTTGATTGAGGTGGACATCACTCCTAATCGTGCTGACGCTTGCAGTCATTACGGGGTGGCACGTGATTTGTATGCCTGGTTGGTACAGAATGGCTATAAGACTTCGCTGCATCGTCCTTCATGTGATGCTTTTGTGGTGGACAATACTGAGCTGGTTATACCTGTGCGTGTGGAGGCTACCGAAGCGTGCCCGCGTTATTGTGCATTGACGCTCAAGGATTGCGAGGTGAAGGAGAGTCCAGAATGGTTGAAAAACCGCTTGACTATAATTGGGCTTCGTCCTATCAACAATATAGTGGATATAACGAACTATATCATGATGGCTTACGGCCAGCCTTTACATTGCTTTGACGCAGACATGATAACGGGAGGAGAAGTCGTTGTCAGGACAATGCCTGAAGGGACACCTTTTGTGACTCTCGATGGCGTGGAGCATAAGTTGAGCGACCGTGACTTAGCTATATGTAATGCAGAGGAACCTATGTGTATTGCCGGCGTGTTTGGCGGCAAGGGTAGTGGTACGTATGAAGGTACGAAGAATGTTTTGCTCGAAAGTGCGTATTTTAACCCTACATGGATTCGCAAGAGCAGTCGCCGTCACGGTTTGCAGACTGATGCTTCTTTCCGCTTTGAGCGTGGTATTGATCCCAATGGCCAGATTTACGCTCTGAAGCAGGCTGCTATCATGGCAAAGGAATTGGCTGGTGCTACTGTGAGCATGCAGATTGTTGATGTTTATCCTAATCCTGTCAGCAATTTTGTTGTTGAGCTGAAGTACGCGTATGTTGACATGCTGATTGGCAAGCATATCCCCGCTGAGACAGTCAAGTCTATCTGTCAAAGCTTGGAAATGCAGGTCTTGAACGAAGACGCAGAGGGGTTGACACTTGAGGTGCCTGCATATCGTGTAGATGTACAACGTCCATGTGATGTAGTCGAAGACATTCTCCGCATATATGGCTATAACAATATCGAGATCCCAACTACGGTCAAGTCTTCTCTTTCTGTGAAGGGCGAGACGGACAAGAGTCATAAGTTGCAGAACTTGGTAGCTGAGATGCTGGTAGGCTGCGGTTTCCATGAGATTCTCAACAACTCCCTGCAGAGAGGCGCTTATTATGATAACCTTGACAGCTATAAGGGCGACAATTGTGTACGTCTGCTCAATCCTCTCTCGAATGATCTGAACACTCTTCGTCAGACTATGCTATTTGGTGGCCTTGAGAGCATTGCTCGCAATGTGGCGCACCGCATGCCATCGCAGCGAATGTTTGAGTTCGGCAACTGCTATCATTTCAATGCCGAGCGCAAATGTCCTGACATTATCTCTGGCGTCAGTCAGAGTCGTGACCCTGAGGTTATCAAACATGTGCTTGACGCATATAGCGAGGAGGCTCACATGGGGCTTTGGGTGACAGGCAAACGTGTCTCAGGTTCTTGGATTCATGCTGATGAGGACAGCTCGTTTGCTGAGTTGAAAGCCTATGTCTTGAATATCCTGCATCGCGTGGGAGTGCAGATAGGGGGCTTGGTATTTGCCGAAGGCGCCGAGGATATCTTTGACAAATCTCTCGAAATTCGCACTCGTGGCGGCAAGACACTTGTCAAGATGGGCATTGTATCACACTACATACTTAAGCAGTTTGATATTGAGAGTCCTGTTTATTTTGCAGATATTGATTGGAAAGTATTGATGAAGCAGATCAAAGGACAGACTGTAAAGTATCATGAAATCAGCAAGTACCCTGCCGTGAGCCGCGATCTGGCATTGCTTCTTGACGAGAATATCGAGTTTGCAAAAATTGAAGAGATTGCATACAAGACAGAGAAGAAGCTTCTAAAAGCCGTAAATCTCTTTGATGTGTATGAGGGCAAGAATTTGCCTCAGGGCAAAAAATCTTATGCTGTGAATTTCATCCTGCAAGACGAGACCAAGACCCTCAACGACAAGGCTATCGAAGCTGTCATGAGCAAACTCATCGGGCAGCTCAAGACTCAGCTTGGTGCCGAGTTGAGATAAAGGGCGGCTTCGTTAGAGTTTGAGTGTAATTATTTACGTAATATAATATATAAGGAATAACAATAAGACCCGACGCCTCTATTATGGTCTGACCTATGAAGTAGGGATTTGAGAGAGGCATTAAACCAATGGGAAGAGCTTTTGAATACCGCAAAGCGACAAAATTGAAGAGATGGGGCCACATGGCCAAGACATTTACACGTCTGGGCAAGCAGATTGCCATTGCTGTAAAAGCTGGTGGACCTGAGCCTGAAAACAACCCAAGCCTACGTAGTGTGATAGCCGTGTGCAAACGCGAAAATATGCCCAAGGACAATATAGAGCGTGCTATCAAAAATGCTATGGGTAAGGACACGAGTGATTACAAGTCTGTCACTTACGAGGGATATGGCCCTCATGGAGTAGCAGTCTTTGTTGATACTCTGACCGACAATACTACTCGTACCGTAGCTGATGTACGTTCGGTGTTTAACAAGTTCTCAGGCAATATGGGTACTACAGGTTCCCTCTCATTCTTGTTTGATCACAAATGCGTGTTTACATTCAAGAAAAAGGCAGATATGGACATGGATGACTTCGTGCTTGAGATGATTGATTACGGCGTAGACGAAGAGTTCGACGAAGAGTTTGACGAGGAGAAGGGCGAGACCACTATCACAATCTATGGTGAGCCCACTAGCTATAACGAAATCCAGAAGAAACTTGAGGCTGACGGTTATGAGGAAGTAGGTGGAGAATTCACATACATTCCCAATGACTTGAAAGAGGTTACTGCCGAGCAGCGTGAGACAATCAACAAGATGGTAGAACGTCTTGAAGAGTTTGACGACGTTCAGACGGTATATACCAACATGAAGCCTGAGGAATAATCCGAACAGCTCAAAAAAAGTTTCTTATAGCCGAGAAAGCGCGCTTGCGCGGCTGAGCGTAAAGGCATGGACGATTTGTATGTTGTTCTTTCTGATACCAACTACAAATCGTCAGCCTTTTGCTTTATATTGTCTGTAAATTATGAAAAAATTATCACCCTTCTCTGTACTGTTTGCTGTACTTACCCTCATGTCTGCCTGTAAATACGAAACATACTTCGACAAAATACAAAGACAAGCCAAGGAATATACCGAGCTGAAATGTCCATATCATATCGACGAGTATACAATCATGGACAGCAAAGAGTTCAGCATCGAAGATACAACCCTGATTTTTAATTACACCGTTCGCGACAAACTCGATGACAAAAGCATATATACAAGCCTCTTGATTGAAGAATTTCGAGAGAAGACCCTCATGAGTCTGCAGGGAGACCTGTCGAGCAAGGCAATGAAAGAGAAAGGCATAAAATTTTCATATCGTTATCGCTCGGAGAGTAGTGGAGAGACACTTCTCGACATTACATTCACACGTGAGGATTACGAATAAAAAAAACGCAATCTTGCAGTAATTGTTGTACCAAATACACTCAAAACACTAAAACTTTATGATTTTATGCTGTTTAAGACATAAAAATCATTTTTTTCTTGGTCATATCATCAAATTATCTTAACTTTGCAACAGAGATTATGAAATCTCATTTAGGTATTGAATTATTAACAACAAAAATTGTTTGAAATGACCGAGAAGATTGGTACTATTGCAGGTGCTGTATGGACAGCCCTCAGCGAGAACGGCGCAATGAGCGCAAAAGACCTGAAAAAGGCAGCAAAGATTAAGACCGACAAAGAACTCTACCTGGCTATGGGCTGGCTGGCTCGTGAGGACAAGCTCGTCGTAGTAGAGGAGGGTAAGGATATCACTCTTTCATTGAAGTAATTTTATTAGGACAAATCCTAAAATTCAAGCTCGAAGTTATTTTGCAACTTCGGGCTTGATTTGTATACGAATAATTCCAAACATCGCCACAATCGTTCATAAGCGTTACAATGATAACAGCTTATATTTTTGGTTGGAATTTATTCGGGATAATGCGCAATTTTGGAAGAATAGTCAATATTCCCACTGATATTAGTATTAGTGACGCACCCATAATGCTCAATACACTACAAGGTTCTCCCAATATTATTATACCTACAGCCATGGCTGTGAGCGGCTCAAATGCGCCAAGTATAGCGACGATGGTGCTGTTTATCAATTTGAGAGACATTGTAACACATATATTGCTCAACGCAGTAGGTATAAGTCCGAGCATTAGCAAATTATACCAGCAAGCCGAGTCCGTAGCAGTCTGTATATTACCCCTGGTAGCAAGGCCGTAGACAGAAAGCAAAATCATTCCAACGAAAAACACATAAAACGTAAGTTTCAGACTTGGAATGTCCTTTACCTTCAAACGAGGCACAAGTATAAGATATAAAGCATAAAAGATGCCAGAAGCGAGTCCCCAAACAAGCCCAATGAGCGAGAAAGAGCCATCCTGAGAGAATACGCCCGTCATCATCATCACGCCAAGCGAAGCAAGCACGATACTCGAACTTATACGCCACGAGAATTTTTCGCCCAGAAAAGCAATACCAATAATTGCACACCATATAGGGTCCGTATACACAAGCGCAGTGGCAATCCCAGACGACAGATACTGATACGATTCTAGTGTTGTCACAGAGCACAACGTATAAAGTGCAGCAAGAACGACAATGCGCCAAGCCATAGAAAATGAAATCCTAATATCAGTCTTCCTCAACACGAGCACCACAAACATCGCAGCAGAGCCAAACAGATAACGATACACAAGTATGCTGACATTATCCATACCAGCCGCAATTACCGGTATAGAAAACAAAGGTATCAGTCCAAAAGAAATCCCCGAAACAATACCATTAAATACACCCCGTGTCTGATTGTTCATCTTTATATTATGAATAGTCATTATGTTTAGTACTAAAGATTACATCCTCAATATTTGAGATTATACCATTTTAAGTCAAGCATTCGTTTTTAACTCATCCATTCGTCTCTAAGTCATCCATTCGTTTTTAGTTCAAGCAGCACAACATTTTCGCAATGTTGCGTATGTGGGAACATATCAACAGGTTGAATACGCACCACACGATACTTTGA
>CALZLQ010000002.1 GCA_945788385.1 uncultured Prevotellaceae bacterium | reverse complement strand
GGGAGTCATTTGTGTTTTGTCAGCTCGCTGCGCTTCTCGCGTGAGTAGCTGCGGTATTGGTCGAGTTCGATTTCTACCTCGGGCTCTGTGAGGGGGCCTTGCTGGGGTAGGCGGAAACGCAGGTATTTGATGTCGATGCCGCGCGAACGCCACATACTTTCGTAGTAGGTCTGAAGTGAGCGTGCCTCGTCGGTGTCGGGGGTGGTGTCGGTATAGAGGTGGCGTGTGATGATTTCGGGGGTAATGTGGCTGGCTCTGAGCATCTCTTGGGTGTAGGTGAAGAGAAAGTTGGAGTCGGTCTTGAGGTGGATGATGCCTTGGTCTTTGAGGAAACGGCGGTAGCGCTGGAGGAAGTGGGTGCTGGTGAGGCGCTTGGTGGCTTTCTTCATCTGGGGGTCGGAGAAAGTGAGCCATATCTCGCTGACTTCGTCGGGGGAGAAGAATTGCCAGATGAATTCGATGTTGGTGCGCAGGAAGGCTACGTTGGTCATGCCTTGCTGCAGGGCTTGGGTGGCACCGGTCCACATGCGCGAGCCTTTGATGTCGACGCCGATGTAGTTCTTATCGGGGTTTCGCTGGGCGAGGCCCACGGTGTACTCGCCTTTGCCGCAACCTAACTCGAGTACGATGGGGTGGTCGTTGTGAAAGAAGTCGCGCGACCAGTGTCCTTGCAACTCGAAGTTGGCTGTGTCGGAGTGTGGGTCGTATTGGGGCTCGACGACGAGTGGATTGGCTGCCATTTCGGCAAATTTTATGAGTTTTCCTTTTCCCATAGTGTGTGTGGCAGTTGTGCTTATTTGAGGTTGTGGCGTGTCTGTCCGATGACTTGGCCGTCGGCAAAGATGTCTATGCGGTATTCGCCTCCGGAGAGGGTCTCGTTGACGTCCCAGTAGAGGCTGACGGCTTGTTCTTGTCCGGTGTATTCGATGTCTTTGCGTATGGAGTAGGGGAGCTGCTTGTTTTCGAAGTCGAAGCTGCCGCCTTTGCTGAGGGTCTCGCCTGTGGGGGTGGTGATGCGGAGGTAGAGGGTACGCATACCAGTGGCGGTGGTGACGTTGCGCGAGATGGTGAAGTGGATGGCGATTTTCTTGACGTCTTTGATTTTCTTGCATTCCTTGCCTCGCTTGTTGAGGGGGATGACGCTGATGGAGGTGGCGTTGAGCTGGCTGGCGATGGCGACTTTGTCGCTGAGCTGCTCGTTTTGGTTGGTGAGATTGCTGATGTCGGCTTGGGCTTGCTGATTTTCTTGGCGCAGGTTGGTGTTGTCAACTTTGAGGGCTTCGTTTTCGCGGCCGAGGGAGTCTATCTGTATGATGTAGTCGCGGAGGACTTGGCGCAGGGTGGCGAGTTCTTTCTTGAGGCGCATGATTTCTCGTGCGTCGTTGGCTTTGGTGCGTTGGAGTTCTTGGAGAAGTGAGTCAGAGCGTTGCTGCTCGATGGCGAGCTGGTTGATGAGGGAGTCGTTGTTGATCTGGGCCATCATCTCGTTGTATTGCATGGAGAATTGCTTGTATTCGTTCTCCATCTCGGCCTTGTCCATCTCGAGGACTTGAATCATTTGTTGGTTCTGTTCTTGCTGCTGGTGCATTTGTGTGTACATGTATGCGCTGATTGCGGCCATAAGTAGGGCTATGCCGATGCTGGTGTAGGTGAATAGTTTCTTGTTGTCCATGTGTGTATTTGATATGTTTGGGGACAAAATTACAAAATATTTTGTTTGGTGACAAGTATTTGGTGATTTAGCTGTGGTTTATTGAAGTTTTTTTGTAAATTTGACTCTGCAAATGTATATCTAAACAAATAATAACTACACTATGCGCAAAAGGCTTTTGTTTATCGTCGCAATGCTTGGCTCGTCGCTTGGCTTGCTGGCTCAGAGCATGGAGATGCTCAACAACACTACTGCTGAGCTTAGGCTTAGGGATGGTGTCCGTGTGTATGTGGATTTTTATGGTCCGCATACTTTTCGTATCTTTGAGGACCCTAAGGGGGGGATGATTCGCGACCCTGAGGCTCAGCCAGAGGCTAAGATTCTGGTGGATAATCCGCGTCGTAACCCTGGCAGGGTGAGGATTGAGGGGAATGTGGTCTCTACTGACGAGATTGGTGTGAGACTGAATCTGGAGACGGCTCAGTTTGCTGTCCTCAAGGGGGGCAAGGTGGTGCTGGAGCAGGTCGTGCCTACTGAGTTTGGCAAGAAGGGGACGACGGTGACTCTCTCGCAGGGGAGGGGTGATTACTTCTTCGGCGGCGGCGTACAGAATGGCCGTTTCAGTCATCGTGGGCAGTGTGTGGATATTGTCAACACTAACAGCTGGGTGGACGGCGGTGTGTGTTCGCCGGCTCCTTATTATTGGTCTACGGGTGGCTATGGTTTGATGTGGCATACGTTCCGTCCAGGCAGGTATGATTTTGGCAGTGCGGATGCTTCGAAGACTGTATTGACGCACGAGACTGACTATTTGGACCTCTTCGTGATGGTGAATGAGGGCAGTGCGGTGCCTTTGCTGAATGATTATTATCAGATTACGGGCAATCCTGTGTTGCTGCCTAAGTTTGGCTTTTACCAGGGTCACTTGAATGCTTATAACCGTGATTTCTGGACTCCGTCGGAGACGGGCTTTATGGCTTACGAGGATGGTAAGCGTTATAATGAGAGCCAGAAGGATAATGGTGGTGTGCAGGAGACGCTGAATGGCGAGAAGAATAATTATCAGTTTAGTGCCAGGGCTGCGATTGACCGTTATTTGGATAATGACTTCCCTCTGGGGTGGTTCTTGCCTAATGACGGTTATGGGGCTGGCTATGGTCAGACGGGGAGCCTGGACGGCAATATCCAGAACTTGAAGGAGTTTGGTGATTATGCCCGCTCCCGTGGTGTGGAGATTGGTCTTTGGACTCAGTCTGACTTGCATCCTAAGGAGGGTGTGGAGCCTCTCTTGCAGCGTGATATCATCAAGGAGGTACATGATGCGGGGGTGCGTGTGCTCAAGACTGATGTGGCTTGGGTGGGTGCCGGTTATTCGTTTGGCTTGAATGGTGTGACTGACGTGGCTCAGGTGATGCCTTATTATGGCAATGATGCGCGTCCGTTTATCATCACTCTCGACGGCTGGGCTGGTACGCAGCGTTTTGCCGGTATTTGGACTGGCGACCAGACGGGTGGCGAGTGGGAGTATATCCGCTTCCATATCCCGACGTATATCGGCTCGGGTCTGGCTGGCCAGCCTAATGTGACGAGTGATATGGACGGAATCTTTGGTGGCAAGAATGTGCCTGTGAATGTGCGCGACTTCCAGTGGAAGACGTATACGCCGATGCAGCTGAATATGGACGGCTGGGGCTCTTCACCCAAGTATCCGCAGGCGCAGGGTATGAGGGCTGCTGAGATCAACCGTTATTATCTGAAGTTGAAGTCTGTGTTGTTGCCGTATGCTTACACTATTGCTCATGAGGCTATTGACGGCAAGCCTATGGTGCGTGCCATGATGCTGGAGGATGAGAATGAGTTTACGCTGGGTACGCGTACTGAGTATCAGTTTATGTATGGACCTTATATCCTGGTGGCTCCTATCTATAAGGAGACGCGTATGGATAAGGATGGTAATGACGAGCGTGACGGTATTTATTTGCCTAAGGGGGAATGGGTGGATTATTTCTCGGGTGACGTGTATGCCGGAGGACGTATCATCAATAATTTTGCCGCTCCGCTGTGGAAGTTGCCTGTACTGATCAAGCGTGGTGCTATCATTCCTGTGCATAAGCCTACGAATACTCCTAAGGAGCTTGATCCCAAGTATCGTGCTTATGAGATTTATCCTTTTGGCAAGAGTGTGTTTACCGAGTATGATGATGACGCCAAGACACAGGCTTACTTGGCTGGCGAGTGTGTCAGGACAACTGTGAGCTCTGACTTTGACGGCAAGCGTCTGGTGGTGAGCATTGAGCCTGCCAAGGGTGACTTTGCGGGATTTGAGAGGAGAAAGTCTACGGTGATTCGCGTGTTCTCGTCTACGGGGGCGAAGAAGATCGTTGCCAAGATGGGCAAGGCTTCGCTGAAACTGTCGCGGGCTGCGAGCTGGGATGAGTGTGTGCGTACTCCGGGGTCTTACTTCTGGGGCATAAATCCTAATGATAGGTATATGACGGCGACGAGTGTGATTGTCAATCTGCCTGAGGCTGATGTCACGGCTGATGCTACGGTGGTGACATTTGATGGCTTGAGCGTGGACAATTCCAACAGGTTGCTCAAGTCTTCGGGTGCGTTGCCTAAGGTGGAGGCCAAGTGTGTGCCTCATGCTGCGTATGCCATACGTCCTGAGTGGAAGAAGCAGGCTAATGCCGATTACTATGAGGTGGAGTTTGAGGGACAGATATATAGCAATATTCTGGCTGAGAGCTATGAGATTGATGGTTTGAGGGCTGAGACTGACTATGCTCTGAAAGTGCGCTCTGTCAACATGGATGGGGCGAGTGAGTGGACGGCTCTGAGTGTAAGGACGGAGGCTGATCCTTTGCGCTTTGCTGTGCGTGGGGCTCGTGCTGTGACGTCTTGTGTCAATCAGCCTGGTCAGGGCGTGGAACATTTGTTTGACTTTGACGAAAGTACTCCTTGGCATACGTTGTGGAGCAATGAGCCTAAGGCTGTGCCGTTTGACTTGACGGTGGATTTGCGTAGTGTGAATACGCTGGATAAGTTGCAGTACTTGCCTCGTACTAATGCTGGCAACGGTACGATTACCAAGGGTACGTATCAGTGGAGCTTGGATCGCTTGAACTGGTCAGAGCCTATCGAGTTTACTTGGGAGCGTAATGCTGAGGTGAAGGAGCTTGCCTTCCCGGGCAATCCTGTGGCTCGCTTCGTGCGTATCCATGTGTCTGAGGCTGTGGGCGACTTTGGTTCTGGCTCTCAGATGTATATCTTCCGTGTGGGTGGTACTGAGTATTATATCCCTGGTGATATCAACAAGGATGGTCGTATTGATGAGAATGACTTGACTTCTTTCCTTAACTATACTGGTCTGCGTAAGGGTGATGGTGACTTTGATTATATCTCTAAGGGTGACCTGAATGGCAATGGATTGATTGACGTGTATGATATCAGCTCGGTGGCTGTCGAACTTGAGGGTGGAGTGTCTTCTCGTGCAGTTTCTGCTGTGGAGGGTGCTGTGACGCTCAAGGCAGACAAGGCTTCCTACAAGGTGGGCGACGAGGTTCGTATCGCTGTCGAGGGCAAGGGCTTGAAGAGTGTCAATGGCATCTCGTTTGCCTTGCCTTACAATCCTAACGAGTATGAGTATCTTGGCGTGGAGGCTACGGGTGTCGGTCAGATGTATAATATGACTTGTGATCGTCTGCACACTAATCATCAGAAGGCTTTGTATCCTACGTTTGTCAACCTTGGTGAGCAGGTTTATACTGAGGGCGACTTGACTGTCATGGTACTGAAGTTTAGGGCCAAGAGGGCTGGCAAGTGTACACTGAGCCACAAGGATGGCCTGCTGGTGGACAAGAACCAGAATGTAGTCAAGTTCTGATGTGTATAGTTGTGTGGGAGCGGTGTTTTCAACTGCTTCTGCACGGAAATATGTTGCCCCGGCTGTAAGACAGGTGTCTTGCAGCCGGGTTTTCTGTTTTGGAAAACTTTTTCTTTAACTCTTTTATGCTAAACGTTGATTGTCAGTTGTATACAAAATTTATTGGAAAACTTTTTTATTTTTGTGATGAAAAAAAGTTCTCAAAAAGGTTGATTTTTTTGTGAAAATGATTTATCTTTGCATCGCTTTCCCGCCAACTTTGATGTGGGTGGAACACCTGACTTTGTATTAACCTTATTAACTATAATATTTTAGATGCGATGATACAGACTGTAGTGAAACGTGATGGCCGTATAGTCGGCTTTAATGAGAATAAAATTGGTGCCGCTATCCGTAAGGCGATGCTTTCTACTCAGCAGGGTGAGGATGGTGACTTGATAGTGAAGATTACGGACCGTATCAGTATACGCGGCAAGAGTCAGATGACGGTGGAGGAGATACAGGATATGGTGGAGGATGAGCTGATGCGCTCGTCGCGTCCTGATGTGGCTAAGCTGTATATCAAGTATCGTAGCGCCCGCACGATTGCGCGCAAGGCGAAGACTCGTGATATCTTCTTGGAGATTATCAATATCAAGAATAATGATGTGACTCGCGAGAATGCCAATATGAATGCTGACACTCCTGCCGGCATGATGATGAAATTTGCGAGTGAGACGACAAAGCCTTTCGTGGATGATTACTTGCTGAGCGATGATGTCAAGGAGGCTGTCAAGAATAACTATTTGCATATTCATGACAAGGATTATTATCCTACGAAGTCGCTGACTTGTGTGCAGCATCCTCTCGACAAGATTTTGAAGTATGGCTTTCAGGCTGGTCATGGCGAGAGCCGCCCTGCCAAGCGTATTGAGACGGCTTCTATTTTGGGTTGTATCAGTATGGAGACTGTGCAGAATGAGATGCATGGCGGACAGGCTATCCCTGCTTTTGATTTCTATCTGGCTCCGTTCGTGCGCAAGAGTTATATCGAGGAGGTGAAGAAGTTGGAGGATCTTTATGCTGAGGATTTCAGCGAGCTGTATGATGCGCAGATTGATGACTATATTGATACTCCTTTGGCTGGCTTGGCTGGTCGTGAGCGTATCAAGCAGCATGCTGTCAACAAGACGGTGGAGCGTGTGCATCAGAGCATGGAGGCTTTTATACACAATATGAATACTATTCATAGCCGTGGCGGCAATCAGGTGGTATTCTCGTCGATCAACTATGGTACAGATACGAGTGCTGAGGGGCGCTGTGTGATCCGTGAGATTCTCAAGAGTACGTATGAAGGTGTGGGTAATGGCGAGACGGCTATCTTCCCTATCCAGATTTGGAAGAAGAAGCGTGGGGTGAGTTATCTGCCTGAGGACAGGAATTATGATTTGTATTGCCTGGCGGCAAAGGTGACGGCGCGTCGCTTCTTCCCTAATTATATCAACTTGGACGCTTCGTATAATTATAATGAGAAGTGGAATGCAGATGATCCTGAGCGTTATCTTTGGGAGTGTGCTACGATGGGTTGCCGCACGCGTGTGTTTGAGAATCGTTTTGGCCTCAAGACGAGTATTGGCCGTGGCAACTTGAGCTTCTCTACGATCAATATCGTGCGCCTGGCTATCGAGTGTATGGGTATTCAGGATGCTGATGACCGTGTGGCTGCGTTCTTTGCCAAGTTGGACAACTTGCTCGAGATTGCTGCCAAGCAGTTGCATGAGCGTATGGAGTTTCAGAAGACGGCGTTTGCCAAGCAGTTCCCTCTGCTGATGCGTGGCTTGTGGATAGGTAGTGAGAACCTTGGCCCTAACGATACTATCGCGCCCGTTATTAATCAGGGTACACTGGGGATTGGCTTTATTGGTTTGGCAGAGTGTCTTATCGCTCTGACGGGCAAGCATCATGGCGAAAGTGAGGATAGTCAGAAGTTGGGCTTGAGGATTGTGACTTATATGCGTGACCGTGTGAATGAGTTCTGCGAGCGTTATCAGCATAATTACTCTGTGCTTGCTACGCCTGCTGAGGGATTGTCTGGCAGGTTTACCAAGTATGACAAGAAGAAGTTTGGTATCTTGCCGGGTATTACTGACAAGGATTACTATACGAATTCTAATCATGTGCCTGTGTACTACAAGTGCTCTGCCCTTCATAAGGCTCAGGTCGAGGGTCCTTATCATGACTTGACGCGTGGCGGCCATATCTTCTATGTGGAGATTGATGGTGATGCTACCAAGAATCCTGAGGCTGTGATGAACATAGTGGATATGATGGACCGCTATAATATAGGTTATGGCAGTGTCAACCACACGCGCAACCGTTGTCTCGATTGCGGGTATGAGAATGGTGAGGATCGTATGGACGTGTGTCCTAAGTGTGGCAGCCACAATGTGGATCGTCTGCAGCGTATCACGGGCTATCTTGTGGGCACTACTGATCGTTGGAACAAGGCTAAACTGGCTGAGCTTAATGATCGTATCATACACAAATGAGGGTACTTGATATTCTAGAATGTACTACGGTAGACGGGCCTGGCTTTCGTACGAGTATTTACGTGGCTGGGTGTCGTCACCAATGCCCTGGGTGTCATAATCCGCAGTCGTGGGACGCTAAGGGAGGGGTGGATATGAGTATTGATGATATTCTCGCTGTCGTGAGGCGTGACCCTTTCGGGGGTGTCACGCTGAGCGGCGGCGATCCTATGTTTCAGGCTGGGGAGTGTGTGGAGCTGTGTCAGCGTATCAAGGAGTCGACGGGCAAGTCGCTGTGGTGCTATACTGGTTTTACTTGGGAGGAGATTCACTCTCATGGCTCGCGCGAGATGGTGCAGCTGGCTGAGATGGTCGATGTGCTGGTTGACGGGCGCTTTGTGATGGCTTTGCGTGATACGGATCTCTTGTTTCGCGGCAGTGCCAATCAGCGTCTGATAGATGTGCCCAGGACTATTGAGTGTGGCTGTGTCTGTCTTTGGCAGAGGGATTAATGTCTTTTTTTTGTTTGGATTTATCGTAATTTTTTTGTATTTTTGTGGCGATGAAACTTGTTGGCTGCTGGGTTGTTTCTCTGAAATGCTCGTGTGGCAACGTATACAACTTACTAAAATATGAACAAAAAAGAAAATTCGGAGAGAATTCAGACTTCTATTCTTAATCCTTTGGAGAAAAAGGCTCTCATTTGGATGGCGGAGCGTCTGCCTTCGTGGGTGACAAGCGATATGCTTACGTATTTCAGCTTGTTTGGGGCTTTGGTGATTGCTGCGGGTTACTTGCTTACCAATTATGACCCTGCATGGCTTTGGCTTGCTTCTTTTGGCTTTGTCTTGCATTGGGTGGGTGACTCGCTTGATGGGACTATCGCTCGTGTGCGCAAGCAGTCACGTCCTCTTTATGGCTTTTATATTGACCATAACATGGATTGTATCACTGAGGCTTTTATCTTTGGCGGTATGGGATTGTCGGCTTATATGCACTTTTGGGTGGGGCTGATGATTTTCTGCGTTTATCTGGCTATGGAGGTGTATGTGATGATTTGTGCTCACCTCAAGAATGAGTTCAAGTTGACGTATGGCTTGTTGGGGCCTACGGAATTCCGTCTCTTGGTGGTCGTGCTCAATACTGTGTGGTATTTCGTAGAGCCGCTGCATACGTTCTCTTATCACGTGGAGTTAGGACCTCTCAAGGGTGATGTGCTGAGTCTTGATATTGCGGGCTTTGTGGTGTTTGCGATACTTGTGGTATTGTATCTGCAGAGTTTTGTTAAGGACTTGCGTTATTTCGCTAAACTTGATCCTCTCAAGAGGAAGAGTGAATAATTTCGTACCATCCATTGAATGTTATGTACCATTGAATGTTACGTGCTAACAACTTTTAGTTTAGCCTGATTTAGGGCTTGGTTGTCATTGCTCTCCTTTCCTCTGTTTGTGGAGTGTCACAGTCGCCTCGCAGTATTCGAGTACTGCGGGGCGGTGTGTTATGTAGAGGACGGTCTTGCCGTGGATCTTGGCTTGGTGGGCGATGTTGTAAATTACTGTCTGTTCCGTTGTGGGGTCGAGGGCTGAGGTGGCTTCGTCGAGGAGCATGATGTTGCCTTGTCGTAGTAGGGCGCGCGCTATGGCTATGCGTTGTGCCTGACCTTCGCTGAGACCTGTGCCGCCTTCACCGCAGGGGGTGTCGAGGCCTTGGGGAAGCTCGTTGATGAAATCTGCGCAGGCTGTGTGTATGGCGTGCTGTATTTCTTCGGGGGTGGCTTGGGGGTTGCCCAGCAGTAGATTGTCGTGGATGGTGCCGCTCAGAAGGGTGTTGCCTTGGGGTACGTAGATGAGGTTGCATCGCATCGATGGTGTGGCGGGGTGACGTTCTCCGTTTGTGGGATTGTAGAACTCGATGTTGCCCGAGGTGGGTTGGAGTAGGGCGAGGATGAGGCGTATGAGTGTGGTCTTGCCTGCTCCGGTTTCTCCGATGATTGCCGTGGTGCTGCCTGGGGCGAAGTCGTGGCTGAAGTGACGGAGTATGTCGCGCTCGGAGTCGTGGTATCGGTAGCTGATGTCGTTGAGACGTATCCCGTAGCCTTTGTCGAGGTGGATGGGGCTGGATTCGTCTTCGATTGGTGTGTCTTCGAGTTCTTGCATTCTTGCTGCTGCTGCGAGGGTGCTTACGAGGGTGGGGATGTAGTTGGTAAGGTCGCGTATGGGCCCTTGTATTTGGCCTACGAGGGCTGTGAAGGCGAGTAGGGTGCCGTAGGATATGGTGCCGCGACTGAGACAGTATGCTCCCCATATAAAGGTAATGATGTAGCCGGCGGAGAAGCCTGTGCTGAGTATCATGGCTGAGGTGCTGGAGAAAATGGTGCGATGGCGTATCTGTTCCTGAAGTTTTTGTTGGGAGGTTTTGAGTTTGTCGATGGTGGCTTGGGTGTACTCGAGGGTCTTGATGAGCATGCGGTGTTGTATGCTTTCCTGGAGTATGCTTTGTATGCTGCTGTCAGTAGTTCGTATTTCGAGGGTGATGGCTCGCATCTTTTTGATATACAGTTTGCTAAGGGCGAGGAATAGGGGGGAGGCGAGGATTATTGTATATGCAAGGCGGCTATCGAAGTAGTGGAGGTAGCTGAAGGCGATGACGATGCGTACGAGGGTACACATGAACGAGGGGAAGGTGTCGGTGATGGTGGTGGTTATCTCGTTGGCGTCGCTGATGAGGCGGTTCATGACATCACCGCTGTGACGCTTCTCTCTGCCTTGCCATACGCTGTGCATGAGTCGGGAGAAGATGCGTCTCTGCATCATGTTCTGACTCTTGACGCCTAGGAGCGCGGCTATCCAGCGTCGTGCGAAGCCGAGGGTTATGTTGGCGATGGCTATGAGTGCTAAAAGTATGCAGCCGAGGGTGAGGGGCGTGGTGCTTTGCCCCGTGGCACTGTCGACAATCATCTTGGTGGTCCAGATGAATGCGAAGTCGAGTGTTACGATGGTGAGCCCTACGGCGATGTTGATGGCTGTCTTGAGACGTATGCCACGGCTTGTGGCGACAAACCAGTTTAACTGGTTTTGGGTCTGTATTATTCTCTTGAGTCTGCTCCCCACATCAATTTCTTTCTAAGGGTTTGAAAATAATTGTCTTGCTGGTGCTTGAGCACGTGTATCTTGTATGGTGCCTGACTTATGGTGAGGCGTATGTTCTCGTTGAGTGACAGGCTTCGTCCGTCTACTGACAGTAGGTAACTGTGTGAGCGGCTTTGTATGCTGAGGGTGACTTCTGCTCTGGCTGGCAGTATGAGGGGGCGCACGGTGAGGGAATGGGGGGCTACGGGGACTATGCCTATGCTGTCGCACTCTGGCGACATGATGGCTCCTCCTACTGCCATGGCGTAGCCGGTGCTGCCTGTGGGGGTGTTGATGATGAGTCCGTCGGCTTGGTAGGTGGTGAGGTATTGGCCGTTGATATCGACTCGTATGCTTATCATTGATGATACGTCGTGCTTGAGTACTGCGACTTCGTTGAGGGCGTAGGGGCTGATGCTTTGTGTGGTGGGGAGGGGTGGGGAGACTTGGAGCACGATGCGTTGTTCGATGTTGTAGGCTTGGTCATAGATTGAGGCTATGGTGGCGTCGATGTCATCGGCCTGAAAGTCGGAGAGGAAGCCTAAGCGACCCATGTTGATGCCGAGAATGGGGATGTTTTTGTCGCCGATGCGTCGCGCTGTCTCAAGAAAGGTGCCGTCGCCTCCCATTGAGATGGCAAAGTGGGCAGTGAAGTTGTCGTTGTCAATGATTTCGGCTGTGGGGACGTTTATCTGGAGGGTCTGTGTAAGGTATTGGTAGAAATTGCGGTCAATGAGTATTTCGGCTTCGTGCTGCTCAAGGACGGTGAGTATCTTTTGTACTGATGTGGATTTTTTGGCTTGATATGTGTTGCCAAACAGTGCGAATTTTAGTTTTTTCATCTGGAATGTTTGGTTGTTTGGTTGTTTTTGCCTTATTGAGTAGCAAAGTTAGTGATTTTTTTTTAACTTTGTGGCGATATATATTCTAAAAATAGTGCGTTTATGACGCAATTCATTTAAATGGCTAATATTATGGTATATTTTTTTCTTGCTACAGGGTTTGAGGATATTGAGTTTGTTGCTCCTCTTGATATCTTGCGTCGTGCAGGTATTGATGCCAAGTCTGTAAGTATTACTGGAGATAGGGTTGTGACGAGTGCTCATGGTGTGGGCGTCGTGGCTGATTGCCTGATGGAGGAGGTGGATATGAAGGCTGCCGATATGCTCGTCTTGCCTGGGGGGCTGCCTGGCAGTACTAATCTTGATGCTTGTGTCCCTCTGAGGGAGGCTATTTTGGCTCATCATGTGGCTGGCAAGCCTTTGGCTGCTATATGTGCTGCTCCGATGGTGTATGGGCATCTGGGTATTTTGAGGGGTGTGAAGGCGACTTGCTACCCTGGTGTGGAGGGTGAACTTGTTGGGGCTGAGTATACTGGGGCTCTGTGTCAGGTCGATGGCTTGTTTGTCACAGCGTGTGGGCCTGCTGCTGCTATGGAGTTTGGCTATGCTATCGTGACCTTGCTTGGCAAGGCTGATGTGGCTGCTACTCTGCGTGAAGGTATGCAGTACAATAGATTGTAATATTTTGCTTTCTACAAGTCTGAAATATTTGTCTGGCATCGGTCCTAAAAGGGCGGATCTGCTGGAGAAGGAACTGGGTCTGAAGACTTGGGAGGACTTGTTGTATTATTTCCCATATAAGCATATCGACCGTAGTCGTTTGTATCGTACTTGTGAGCTTACGGCTGATATGCCTTTTGTACAGCTTAGGGGGCAGTTTGCCAGTTTTGAAGAGTTGGGTGAGGGACGAAAGAGGAGGCTGGTGGGGCATTTCACTGATGGGCATGGCTGGGTGGACTGTGTGTGGTTTGCTGGTATTCAGTATATCCTGCATTCTGTCAAATTGCATACGGATTATATCATCTTTGCTCGTCCTACGATGTTTAATGATAGAATCAATCTGAGCCACCCTGATATTGACGTGCCTGAGAGCCTGATTCTGAGCCAGATGCGTATGCAGCCTTATTATCATACTACGGAGAGAATGAAGAAGGCTGGGTTGAGCTCGCGCTCTGTTGAGCGTTTCACGAGCACATTGCTTCGCTTGGTGCTGGATGGGGTGGGGGAGACTTTGCCTCTTTATCTTGTGGAGCGTCTGCGTCTGGTGGATTTGGGGTCAGCCTTGCATAATGTGCATTATCCTGCTTCGGCTGAGGAACTGTCTAAGGCGAGTTATAGGTTGAAGTTTGAGGAGTTGTTTTATGTGCAGCTCTCGGTGTTGAGGTACTCCCGCTTGAGACAGGGTACTATTCGGGGTCATGTGTTTGCCAAGGTGGGGGACTTGTTTAATGAGTTTTTTGCTACTCGCTTGCCTTTTGAACTGACGGGGGCTCAGAAGCGTGTGATTCGCGAGATGCGTGCGGATATGGTTTCGGGGCGCCAGATGAATCGCTTGGTGCAGGGTGATGTGGGCTCGGGCAAGACGATGGTGGCGCTCATGACCATGCTCCTTGCTTTGGATAATGGCTATCAGGCTTGTATCATGGCTCCTACGGAGATTTTGGCTGAGCAGCATTTTGCTACATTTCGCAATATGTTGGGCGAGATGCCGGTACGTGTGGAATTGCTGACGGGTATCGTCAAAGGTAAACGTCGTAATGAGGTGCTTAGGGGTCTTGAGGATGGGACGGTGCAGATCTTGGTGGGGACGCACGCTGTGATTGAGGATAATGTGCGTTTCCGCAATTTGGGGCTTGTGGTGATTGATGAGCAGCATCGTTTTGGCGTGGCCCAAAGGGCTAAGCTTTGGGAGAAGAATGCGGTGCCGCCTCATGTGTTGGTGATGACTGCTACTCCTATCCCACGCACTTTGGCTATGACGGTGTATGGCGACCTCGACGTGTCGCTGATTGATGAGCTTCCCCCTGGACGTAAACCGGTCAAGACGATTCACATGTATGACAATAATCCTGACAAGCTTTATTCTGGGATTAACGACCAGATTTCTCTGGGCAGGCAGGTCTATATGGTGTATCCCTTGGTTAAGGAGAGCCAGAAGATGGATCTGAAGAATGTGGAGGAGGCTTTCGTACATCTGCAGCATGTCTTTCCTCAGTATCGTTTGAGTATGGTGCATGGGCAGATGAAGGCGTCTGACAAGGAGGCTGAGATGCAGCGTTTCATATCTGGCGAGACTCAGATTCTGGTGGCTACGACTGTGATTGAGGTGGGGGTCAATGTGCCTAACGCTTCGGTTATGGTGATTCAGAATGCTGAGCGTTTCGGGCTTTCGCAGCTTCATCAGTTAAGGGGGCGTGTTGGACGTGGTGCTGACCAGAGTTATTGTGTGTTGGTGACGAAGTACCAGCTTTCTAAAGATACGCGCCGTCGTATCGAGATTATGTGTGAAACGAATGACGGCTTTGAGATAGCTGAGGCTGATTTGCGCTTCCGTGGTCCTGGCGATCTTGAGGGAACGCAGCAGAGTGGGATTGCTTTTGACTTGAAGTTGGCCAACTTGGCTCGTGACGGACAGATTGTTCAGCTTGCCCGTGATACTGCGTCTTGGGTGTTGGACCATGATCAGAATCTGGCTGACGAGCGTAATGCAATTCTTGTCGAAAGGTTGAGGCATCTGAAAAAGGATGAAATGGATTGGAGTAATATTAGTTGAGATATGTGGCTTTGAGCTTTGATGGATATTAACTAAACGACTAAACAACAAGATATGCCTGTAAAGATTTTAAGTGTTGATGATGAGGTGGATTTGGAACTGCTGTTGACGCAGTATTTCCGCCGCAAAATACGTAAGGGTGAGTATGAGTTTGTATTTGCTCATAATGGGGTTGAGGCTTTGCAGAAGATGCTTGAGCACCCTGATATTGAGATTGTCCTGTCTGATATCAATATGCCTGAGATGGACGGGCTCAGTCTACTGGCTCGCATCAACGAGATGCGCAATCCTGCTCTCAAGGTAATCATGGTCAGTGCGTATGGGGATATGGGGAATATACGTCAGGCTATGAATTGTGGCGCTTTTGATTTTGCGACCAAACCTATTGATTTGGAGGATTTGGACCGCACTATCGAGAAGGCTGTGAAGCAACTTGAGTTTGTGCATGAGGCGCAGCAAAACAGCAGGGAGTTGACGGATCTTCATAGTGATTTGTCCGTGGCTCGTGAGATACAGCATGCCATTCTCCCGCAGAGGTTTTCTTTCGAGGGTACTCGCTTGAGGCCTGAGTTGGTGCAGCGTGTTGAGTTGTTTGCCAGCATGGTGGCTGCCAAGGACGTGGGTGGTGATTTCTATGATTTCTTTGTCATAGATGATCATAGGATAGGCTTTACTATGGCAGATGTTAGTGGTAAGGGTGTGCCTGCGGCTTTGTTTATGGCTGTGAGTCGAACTCTTATCAAGGCTATAGGTACTCGTGGCATCACTTCCGATGAGTGCCTTTCCACTGCTAATGATTTGCTGTGTCAGGAGAGTGTGGGCTCTATGTTTGTCACGGTATTCTATGGCGTGATGGATTTACAGTCAGGTGTGATTGATTATACTAATGCTGGTCATAATCCGCCCTATATCCTTCATCAGGATGGTAGAGTGGAGCTTATCCCTACCGTGGGCAACTTAGTGCTTGGCGCGTTTGAGGGTATGCCTTATCGTGCTGGGCGTATCTCTCTTGCTCAGGGTGATGTGCTTTATACGTTTACTGATGGTGTCACTGAGGCTGAGAATGCTGACAAGGAGCTTTATGGTGAGTCGCGTTTGGTTGATTGTCTGTCCAAATCTGTGGGGGCGACTGTGAAGGATGTTGTGGAAGCTGTGAGCAGGGACGTGCATGTTTTTGTCTCTGACGCTCAGCAGAGTGATGACATTACTCAGATGGCGATTGGATTTGCATAGTATATGAACCTTAGGACTCATATTATATATAGGTGTTTGATTGTCGTTGCTGTCGTGGCTTCGGCTTTCCTGGCTTATCGTTATGGGGCGGCGAGTAAAGATGGTGAGATTTCTGCGCTTCGTCAGCAGGTGGCTGAGGACGAGCGTATAAGGCAGGAGGCTGTCATTGATCGTGCCGTTAGTCAACAGATGGAGGATATCGCTTATCAGCAGAAGGCAATCTCGGATGAGCATCTCGTACAGGCTAATAAGAATGCTTTGCTCGCTGAGCAGAATGCTCGTGAGGCTGAGGCTAATGCCTTGCGTGCTGACGAGGAACGTCGTCAGGCTCTCAGAGCTAAGGAGGAGGCGAATGCGCAGCGACTCGTTGCTGAAGAGCGCAGTCGTCAGGCTGAGATGGCTAATAGTATAGCGAGGTCTGCTTTGGAGGAGTCGAGTCGTATGACGTATCGTCAGCTTGGTGTGCAACTTGGCACTACGGCTTATAATCAGGTTTCTGAACAGAATGCTGATGAGCAACTTTCTTCTCTGCTCTCTCTCTGGAGTTATATTTTTCTGAGGAGGACTGGGGGTAATACTTATTCTCCCGATACGTATATTGCGCTTAGCCGTAATTCCGGTACTGCACGTAAGTACTATTCTCCTTCGCATAGTGAGTTTAAGTCCGTATGTATGGGAAGGTTGGGACAGGTGGTTATGGCCACGTCGTATGGTGAGGTGCTTATTTTGGACGGGGAAAACCTCCGCAAGCTCCGCCTTCATGATGCCAATGACTTTGATTTTCGCAAGGTGATGACTCGCGGTGAGGTAATAATTCTCCTTTCGTGTGATGGCAGAATGTTGTTTGTCGATGATTATCATGGCGAGACTCGTGGCGTTTTGGACTTGAATGCTCATGCTCGTCAGCGTATCCCAAGTCTTGGCAAACGCGAGACGAAACGTAGTGATGAGGTCTTTTCACACATGTCGATGCTTGGTGATTATGCTTTCGTGGGAGCCCGTAGGTCTATATATAGAGTTGATATTGCTGCTAATCATGGTCAGTATAGGGTATTGTCAAAGATTGATACTCATTCGACGATTAGTTGTATGTACTCTATGGGCAAGTTGGTACGTGTGCATTTTGATGATGGTAAATGTATGGAGATTGATGCTCAGGGGGCTCATCGTATGATTGCTCACCCTCAGCAACGTGGCGTGGTCACGGCTGGGTGTTATGATGCCAGGACGGGCGTGACGATGTTGGGACGAAAGGATGGTGTCTGTGAGATACTTAATCGTTATGGACGTCACATGACTGAGGTGCCTGGTCGTGGAGCGCGTGTGTCATCTGTGGCGATTGTTGATACTATAGGCGTGATTTGTTCTTATGATCATGGTGTGCAGATATGTAATATGCCAATGTTTAAGATGGAGAGTGGATATAGCTTTGTGCAAGAACTCGGATTCAGAAATGAACCTGCCACTCCTGGCGAAGGCTCAGATGTGTGGATTACGCCTGTGCTCCTCTCGTTTGATGCTTGGCCCTTGTGCGTCACTACTGACGAGACGAGCAAGTTCGCTTATATCGGTATGAGTGACGGGCAGGTACTTCGCTTTCAGACTTCTACTGATTTGCTTGCCAAGAGTGTCAGAAAGCGGATATCCAAGGATTTGACCCGCATCCAATGGGAGCGATATATCGGTACTACTTCAATATTTCCATACGAAACCTTAAAAGATGCCTGGTGAGCGTACAATGACGATGAAACTTTTTTTCTTTCGATATGCCTTATTCTTACTCTGTCTTGGTGTGGGCACTGCGGTGAGGGCTCAGCAAGGCGGGGGTGAGTGCTTCTCGCGTATCTTTTCTGCCAGTGACTATGGCGCTCATAATCGTAATTTTGCTATTGAATGTGTAGATAGGGGTTATGTGTTTGTCGCGAATTTCGAAGGCCTGCTTGTATATGATGGGGTGAGATGGCGGGTGTTTTACTCTAAGGACTATTCGCGTATCACTTCGTTGCTCAGGACTGATGAGGGCCGTGTATATTTTGGTGGCTTTAACGTGATAGGCTATGCAGATGTGGTGTCTTATGAAGCGTCTGATTCTGTGGCGGTCACTTGGATTAAGAATGGCGTGGCTGATGAGAGGTGTGGTATGGCATCGTTTGGTTGTGTGCGGAGTATTAGAATCGAGGGGATGGGAAATATAGTCTTTGATAATGAGCAGGGTGATGTCTTTTCTTTATCGGGCAATAGCATTAGGCGTGTCAAAGTGCAGTCTTCTCTTCCTGATTTGAAGCGTCACATTGAGGCTAATGATGGGCATGGTACTCTTTGGCGCATTATTGATCAGGGTATTGAGGCGAGGAGTACGTCTGAGGTGTATACGCGGTATGGTGAGGATGAGGGGCTTTACGGACAGGTGATATCGCTGTTAGAGTCTCAAGGTATATTGTATATCGGGACTATGCAGGGGCTTTTTTGTCTCAAAGGCAACAGAATAGAGCGTATACCCAATATTTCTCATGCTTGTTGGTCTTTGGCCGAATCGCCTGATGGCGTGGTGTATGCTGCGACGGCTGACGGTGTGTTTGGCGTAGTGGGGCAGCAATCTTTTATTCATACTAAGCGACACGCTCTTTCTGTATATCCTCAGCGTGGGGGTGATTTTATTGTAGGCGAGCTTGATGGCATTTATCAGTATAGTGCTACCGACGAGGAACGTCTCATATCTCGCATACCGAGTGTGCGCAAATTTGTCTCTGATGCTCATGGTGGTCTTTGGGCGGTGACTTTAGACAAAGAGACTTGGCTTCGCAAGTCTGACAGTGATATATTCAGACGCAAAGACAATGAAAAGCTCTCACTTCTTTTCCAATACAAAGATGATAAAGGGTATCTGTGGAGCAACGCTAATGACGGAAAAGGCTTGGTGTGTACGGATATGCCCAAGGAGGCTCCATTATGGCTCGCTCCTCTTTCTGAGTACAGCATTCAGACAATGTCGCTTTCTGATGGTGTAGCATGGCTGGGAGGTAATTTTGGCATTATTCGTTTTGATATACAATCTACGCTCGGCAGGGAGCCTCAGATGGGTAAACTCTACATCAGAGATGTAAGACAGGTAAATGACGACCTCAGTTTCTCAGCCACTATCGGTTCGGTAGATTATCTTTCCTCTACACTTTACAGTTATCGGCTTTATGACGACGATCAATGGAGTCCGTGGCGTAACCAGCAGACTTTTGCCAGTGACAATCTCCCATACGGGAAGTATCGAGTGCAAGTGAGAGCAAGGGATATTTATGGCAGGGTGTTGCACTCTGAGATATTGGAGTTTGAGATACCCAAACCTTTTTATGAGCGTTGGTATGCCAATCTTTTGTATGTTGTCGCCATCATTTTACTGTGTGGGGCAGTGTATAGGTGGCGACTGATGCGAGTCCGCAAAGAGAATCTAAAGCTCGAACGAATAGTAGAGGAACGTACTCGTGAGCTTCGCAATGTCCATGCCAGACTCATACGTAAAGAGAAGGAGGCGATGACTGGCAAGTTGACAAAGGGACTCGTTGACCGCATTCTCAATCCTATGAATTACATCAACAACTTTGCCCAACTGACTCTGTCGCTTGTGAAGGATTTAAAGGAAGATGTTGGGGAAATCGCTGATAATGACACGACCAGCACTAATCGCGAGGAAGCTGCCGAGGATGCCGATGATGTAATGGATATGATGCAGCAAAACCTTGTCAAGGTTGGAGAGCATGGTCAGAGTATCACTCGTATGCTCAAAGCTATGGAGGAGATGCTAAAGGAACGCACAGGACAACGTCGTCCCGAAGACGTCTCGAATATTGTTGACCAATGTGTGGAGAAACTCAAGACCTACTATGCAGATGATATCCGTATTCTCAATATCAAGGTAGAGTGGCAACGCCCCGAGTATCCAATCGTAGCAGATGTTGTTGCAGAGCAGCTGAGTCGGGCAGTAATGAATATAATGGCAAACTCAATGTATGCCATACGTAAAAAAGCTGTGCAGGGGGCTTCTCTCTTTATTGAAATCAGCCCCTCTACGGGTACTGAGCCGCCTTCGGTATATATACGCGATACGGGCACAGGTATCGAAGACAATATAATGCCAAATATATTTGACCCCTTCTTTACGACAAAGCCTACTAATGAGGCTGCGGGGCTTGGACTTTACCAGGCAAAGATGTTTGTGGAAGATATGGGAGGTACTCTCACTATAAATAGCACGAAAGACAAAGGGACTCAGGCCATAATATCATTACCATAGAACAACCAAACTTCTCCAGATATGAATAATCATGATGACCAATTACGTGAACTTCAAAAGATGGCTTCGCTCGGCCTTCTTAGTGCAGGTATCGCACATGAGATACAGAATCCTCTGAATTTTGTGATAAATTTCGGCAAGATGAGCAGTCGTCTTATTGCCGATATGCAAGGTGTCATGGGAGAAGTCCAGGACGCAATTACAAACGGAGAGATGCCAAGTGCTGACGTCATAGACGAGCTCTTTGACTTATCCTCTGATATACAGACCAATATATCCAAAATCAACGAACACGGGCAGCGGGCCATTTCTATCATACAGGGGATACTCCTTTTGAGTAGAGGGAAAGAGGGCGAGAAACTTCCCACTGATGTCCCCCACATCTTGCATGAATATCTATGGCTGTCTTTCCATTCTATGCGTGCTCAAGACAAGACCTTCAATGTCTCTATCGTCGAAGACTATCCTGATACAATGCCAAGTCTTATGCTTGTGACTCAAGATCTTAGCCGCTCGGTGCTCAATATTGCCAATAATGCCTTTTATGCCGTGAATCTGCGTTCCAAGAGCGAAGGAGCCGATTATCATCCTCAGATGACGGTAAAAGCCAGTTATGTACGAGGTCGGCTCAGTATAGAGATTACGGACAACGGCTGTGGCATGCCTCCCGCAGTGCAGCAGAAACTGTTTCATCAGACTGTCACGACCAAACCTTTAGGTCAGGGCACAGGTCTTGGCATGAGCATCACACACAATCTCGTGGTGAATCATCTCGGAGGCTCTATAAGCTTTGAGAGCAAAGAAGGAGTAGGCACCACTTTTAAAATAGAGATTCCATGCGAAAAGTGTTGATTATACTGATGTTTTTACTTAGCGTCAGCTCTGTCCTTAAAGCTCAAAACGAATCAGAAATGTACAACAGAGCCAAGGCTCTTTACGATATAGGGCATTTCTCCGAGTCAGACTCTCTGTTGCTCGGCAACATTGACATGATGACAAACGAGTATAAGGAAGTCTCATATCGCCTGCTTACACTTAGCTCGCTTTTTCAAGACGAGTATAACAGGGCGGAATTTTATGCGGAGAGACTTCTCGCTGTCAATCCTTTCTATACCACACAAGTGGGAGAGACACCGCGATTTGCCGACCTCATAAATAGGCTCAAACAAGGCGCTGGCAACACCATTGTCACGGCTTCACAAATGGCGGAGTCGTCCGATGAAGCCCCCGTGCCCGTCACCCTCATTACCGAGGATATGATAAGTGCAAGCGGAGCCACTTGCCTACACGATGTCTTGCTCATGTATGTCCCGGGTATGAGCGACGTGACAAGTACCGAAAAGAATCTCTCGATGCATGGCGTGTATTCTGCATCTCAAGAGAAGATACTCGTTATGCTCAACGGACATCGTCTCAATAGTAACATAACCAACTCTGAAACACTCAACAATCGTAACTCCTTGGCAAAAATCAAGCAAGTTGAGGTTTTGCGAGGCCCTGCGTCATCACTTTATGGCAATGTGGCGCTTACTGCGGTAATCAATATAATCACAAAGTCAGGAAAAGACGAAGATGGACTCACGGCATCAGTTGGTTACGGCATGAACAATACCATTATGGCAGACCTCTTTATTGGTAAAAACTATATGGACTTTGACTTTGCCGTATGGGCGTCATACTATTCCTCTGATGGCGAAAAACGTGAAGTCTCACCAGATGACGAAGCCTTTTATGGTACTGTACGCCAGCCCTCGCATGTGACTATCGGAGCCTTCAATCACAAGCCCTGTCTCGATCTTGGTTTCAAGACAGAATGGAAAGGACTCACAGCCATGTTTACGATGCAGCAGAGCAATTCAGCCAGTCAGTATTCATTATTCTACCACAGTCTCTACGACCGAGACAAGTATCCGACAATAAACGGCAATCTCCCGGGACACTATTCTCGTGCCATTCATGCCTCGCTCGCTTATACCAAGCCTTTGGGCTCTTGGGTATTGAAAGCAGAAGCCCTGTTCGATTCCGAAGAATTGCAACGCTATGATGTAGTATACGATACCTGTGCAGAACCGATGATACTGCAACCCGTCTTCAACGACCGCGGAGCCTATTACAATGAGACATACTATGCCATACACTACGGAGGGCACGTTACAGGTACTTACAGATACGACACCCCCATCGGACAAGGCAATATTCTCGCGGGCATACAGTTGGAGAATTTTCAATTTCTCGACTACTCGTTTAGCATGGGCACAGACTTTATGGATCCGCTCCTCAACTATCCCAAGGATTCGCTAATCAATATAGGTTCAGAGCTTAGCATCTCAGCTTACGCCCAAATGAAACAACAGCTGGGAAGAAAGTTTATATTCAACGGAGGACTGAGATATGACCATAAAGTGCGCTACAATAGAGAGAAAATCAACGCTTTCTCTCCGCGATTGTCACTTATCTACCGTCCGATAAAAGACGTAAGTCTCAAAGTCGGGTACTCACGCTCGTTTGTTGACGCCCCCTATTTGTATCGGGCATCTAATCAGCCCACCTATTCAGGAGCGAGCAATCTCCGACCGGAGAACATGGATGCCATACAGCTCACTTACAATCATAAACTAAGCAAGGTACAACTGTCGTGGGAACTCAATACCTACTACAACAATCTGCAAAATCTCGTCTATTGCGACAAGATGAAAGCAACCGAAATGTACAGTAATGCAGGCAAGCTCAAAGTCTGGGGAATAGAGGGCGTAGTAACCTACAAGCACAAAGGGACCTATGTCAATGCCCTTTTGTCGTATCAACGACTCCTTTCTGCCTCAGGATATACCGCAGACCGAGGCTATATATATAGCATTCCCCCATTCACGATGTCAGTCGTAGCAAGTCAAACTATATGGAAAAGCGCAAAATGCGGAGCACTGTCGCTTCATGCCGCGGCACGTTTTGTTGGCAAACAATATTCACCTTTGGTAGATCCGTACACTATGAGAGTCGATGCAGAAAACGATATCTGTTCGTATATAAACTATGATCGTTACGACCCAGCTCGCTTTACACTCAATATTGGAGCACGCTATACCGTCAAGAGGCTTACACTCACGTTTGATACATATAATGTCACCAATGACCACAGCTTCCAAGGAGGAGGGTTTAGTGTGCCAAGTCTTACCCCTGGATTTACATGTCTTGGCAAGATTTTATACAAGTTTTGATAAGCTAAAACACCTATGTATACGCTAAAACTGCAATCCTGACATTAAAAAAGCATAAAAAATCAGATAAAGTATGACTTAAAAAGCTTTATTTTCAATAAAAAAGTGTAATTTTGCCCTCGTATGAGCGCGAAATGCCTCAAATATGCATATATAAAAACACGAGAAAACCATCACAAGACAGTAAATGGAAAGAACATTAGTACTATTGAAACCCAGCACCGTCATGCGCGGTCTGATAGGTGAAATTGTCACACGTTTTGAAAAGAAAGGACTGCGCATAGCAGGCATGAAGATGATGCAGCTCAATGACGAAATTCTCGACGAGCATTATGGTCATCTTATAGGCAAGCCTTTCTTCCCTGCACTCAAGGCATCCATGATGCGTACCCCCGTAGTAGCGATGTGTCTCGAAGGCGAAGATGCCATAGCTGTGGTGCGTTATATCACAGGATATACCAACGGCCGTAAAGCAGACCCGGGAACCATACGAGGCGACTATTGCATGAGCAACCAACAGAACATTGTCCATGCCAGTGATTCGCCCGAAGCAGCGGATGCCGAGCTCAAACGCTTCTTCCGCCCTGAAGAAGTCCATGATATGGGTGACCTCAACATGGATCGCCTGTACGGAGTAGGAGAGACAAGCTATTGAACCTCCAAAAACACAAGGAAAAAACAAAAACCCAAACAAACACACCATAAAAAAATCTAATAACGTTTTGAAAAAAGTTGCATTATTTGCGTGTGCCCTAATGACGGCATGCACCACGTTTGCACAAGACAAGTTAGCCAGTATAGCCCCAGTAGAGAAGCGCATGCGTACCATAGACTCACTAAGTCTCGCACGTATGTTGCAGAAAGAGTCTCTGCAAGACCCTGCCTCAGCACTCTATCCAGAGTGGAACAATACCTACACCACCAACTACGGTGTCGACCTGCCCACAGAGTACAAAATTGACCTGCGAGGTTTCCACATGCCCTGTGACAGCCGTCTTGTGACGAGCTCATACGGTTATCGACGCTCGTTCCGACGCAACCATTATGGTACAGACATCAAGGTCTACACAGGTGATACTATACGAGCAGCATTTAGTGGCAAGATACGAGTAGTAGCCTACAACGCACGTGGTTATGGTAAATATGTCATTATACGCCACCAAAATGGTCTTGAAACCGTCTATGGACACATGAGCAAACAACTCGTAGAGGAAAATCAGACAGTACGTGCAGGCGAACCAATCGGATTGGGAGGTAATACAGGCCGTTCTACAGGTAGTCATCTGCACTTCGAGACACGCTTCCTCGGTCAGTTTATAGACCCAGAGAAACTATTTGACTTTGCCGCCAGTGACATCAAGGCTGACATGTACGTCTTTCGCTCTCAAGGCAAAGGTTTCCTTGTCAGTGCGGAGAGAGAGGCCGCAGGAGGCGAGGATGCAGAATACACTACAGAGGAACTTGCATTGGCTCAGCGTCAGGCAGAACAGAAAAGGGAAGAGAGCCGCGAGTTTCAGCAAGAGCGTCGTAAGGCTGTACGTGGAGGTAATGTTCATAAGGTGCGCTCGGGCGAAACACTCTCAGTCATTGCACGCAAGCACGGAGTCACCATACGTCAGCTATGTCGCATGAACAATATAACAGAGCGTACGATACTACGACCAGGGCAGATATTGAGGTATTCATAATTTGTCGTTGATGTACAAAATAATATATATATGAACACGCGCGAACAATTTGAGCAAATCATGGCAGAATGCCGAACCTTGTTTCAAAAGAAGTTGCACGACTACGGAGCAGCGTGGCGCATCATGCGCCCCCAATCCGTGACAGATCAGATATATATCAAAGCTAATCGCATACGGAGTATCGAGACTAAGGGGGAGCACCTCGTAGACGAAGGAGTGCGCCCCGAGCTTGTAGCCATTGTCAATTATGCCATAATCGGTCTCATTCAACTACAAAAAGGTGTCGCCGAAGTGTCCGACAGTATGAGTGAGCAGGAAGCCTTGGAGGAATATGACCATTATGCACACCAATGTCTTGAGTTGATGCTCAAGAAGAACCACGACTACGATGAGGCGTGGCGTCAAATGCGAACAAGCAGTTACACAGACCTCATCCTCATGAAGATATATCGGACTAAGCAGATAGAGACGCTCAGTGGAGCCACCCTCGTTTCAGAGGGAATTGATGCCAATTACATGGACATGCTAAACTACGCCGTATTCGGGCTGATAAAACTCACTTTCAGTGTTTAGAGACCGCCGACTCATAATACTGAGGTGGATAGCCGTAAACCTCAGCAGAATAATACTCTCAGCAGAATTGGTATTCTCAGGAGCCGTCAAGATAATTGACCCACGGGGTACCGAATACAAGATAGCAGACTATTCTGCAGCGTTTCACCTCACTAGTCTGACCCCCACACCAGTGCCATTACTGCTGTCCGTACTGATTGGAGCGTTGGAGTTCTGCATGGGAGTGTACCTGCTGTTTGGAGTACGGCGCAAGTTCACCTCGCGCATTGTTCTGGTCATGATGATGTCCTTCACAGCAATCACGTTGTACACAGCATTGACAGGTACCGTGTTGGACTGCGGATGTTTCGGTGACGCTGTCAAACTTACCCCATGGCAGACCTTTGTCAAAAATGTCATCATTCTGCCTTGTGCAGTAATGCTCGCTATGTGGCCACGTGTACAGGCTCGGCTCATAAGCATTACCAATCAATGGATAGTAGCCATGTACTCGTGGGTTTATGCATTTGTGTTGGCCGTTTACACCATCTATACAATCCCCCTGATGGATTTCAGACCCTATCACATAGGTGCAGACCTCATTCAGAAAACCACATGGAAAGACGATGGTACCCAGCCAGAGATTGTGGATCTGCAGATATATGAGCCACGTACATATCGAGACCTCACAGACAGCATTATCTCCACGCCAGGGTGGAAATTCCTGATAATATCCCCACGGCTCACGCAGGCCGACGATGGCGTAATGGACAAACTTGCAGAACTCACAGACTATTGCCAAGAACAGGGCTATATGCTTGCATGTCTGACACAAAGCGACAACTACGAAATAGAGCAATGGAGAGAAATCACAGGGGCAGAGTATCCGTTCTGCATAGTAGATGAAGTAGTTCTAAAGACTATCGTACGCAGCAACCCGGGACTCATTATGCTCGACGGAGCTCAGATAAAAGGCAAATGGGCAGCGTCACAACTCCCAGGAGCTCATGAGCTGACAGGCCCGGTCCCAGATACCAGTCTTGTCGCAGAGACCAGTTCAGCCAGTCACGAACTGTTGTCGTTATTGCTATGGTTCATACTTCCCCTGGCCGTCATATCATTGGGAGATAGAATACTCGTAGGAATACAATTTTACAGAAATAATAGAGAAAAGATAATAAACCAATTTAAAAACAAGAAAAAATGAGAAAGCACATCGTAGCAGGCAACTGGAAAATGAACAAGAACCTGCAGGAAGGCGTAGCCTTGGCCACCGAGCTCAAAGAGATTCTTGCAGCTGAGAAACCAAACTGTGATGTCATTATCGGCACTCCGTTCATCCACCTCGCCACAGTAAGCGAGCTCCTCAAAGACAGCGTCATCTCAGTGTCAGCAGAAAACTGTGCCAACAAGGCAAGCGGAGCCTATACAGGCGAAGTAAGCGCAGAAATGGTGAAATCTACAGGAGCAGAGTATGTAATTCTCGGCCATTCAGAGCGTCGTGAGTATTACAATGAAACTCCAGAGATTCTCAAGGAAAAAGTAGACCTTGCACTTGCAAACGGTCTGAAGGTAATCTTCTGCATCGGAGAGTCACTTGAGCAGCGCGAAGCCAATGAGCAGGAAGCAGTCTGCAAGGCAGAGCTCGCAGGCAGCGTATTCCACCTCACAGCAGAGCAGTGGAAGAACATCGTTATCGCATACGAACCAATTTGGGCAATCGGTACAGGCAAGACTGCTACAGCAGAGCAAGCCCAAGAGATACACGCCTTCATACGTTCATGCGTAGCAGAAGTGTACGGTGCAGAAGCAGCAGCCGAGACCTCTATACTCTATGGCGGTTCTTGCAAGGGCAGCAATGCACCGGAGCTCTTCGGCAAGGAAGACATCGATGGAGGCCTTATCGGAGGCGCATCACTCAAGGCTGCAGATTTCAAGGCAATCATTGATGCCTGGAAGTAACACAGTGCAATATTGCCTCACCCAGTGAGGGGACAAAAACAACCCCTTTCCACCCACTCCCTCTCCATTGTCATATGAGATGGAGTGGGGGAGAGGCTTCAAACGAACTCAATGAAGAAGACAATACTCATTCTCTTATCCATGGTAGCTTTGGCCTCGGCTCAAGCACAAGACACACTCTTGCTTGAATCCCCGATACAGACTCACGTTGCAGACACACTCCCAGCCAAAATAAAGTTCATGGGCTATCGAGTGCAGATTTACTACGGAGGCAACGACCGCAATGCCAAGAACGAAGCCAATCGTCGTGCCAACAGAGCTAACGTATGGTTTGGAGAACACAAGGTCTACACCTTCTTTCAAAGCCCACATTGGAAATGTCAAGTAGGCAATTTCCGCACACGCCGTGAAGCAGAGCAACTTCTCAATGAGATGCGCGACAACGGACGTTTCCCCGGAGCCGTCATAGTACGTGCTAAGGTCGTAATGTCACGACACGACTATGAGGCATCACTCCGCAATGACACAATAACAAGCATAAATGCGGCTGTACGTGATACTACAGCTTGCAGATAATAACACATGAAGATAATGGACAAATGGGGTGCGATAAGTATCACAGCCCTTTTTTTTGTAGTAGCAGCCCCCACCATCACCCGGAGCATATTAGCCACCCCAGATTCCCTGCCATCATTCATAGCCACAGCCAGCCTCAGTATGTCACTCGCACTACTGCTCTCCAGCATCAAACGATGGTGGATACTCGCGTTGCTCACCCCCATAATCTTCCGGCTCTCCAGCGATGAAACATATACAGCAGCGGTCTTTCACGAATATCTCCATGCAGGCAATATCGTAGTGACCTACTATACCACCAGCCAAGAAACCCAGAGCTACGTCGCCAACAATCCCTTGGCCATGTACATACTCGTGATACTCGCACTACTACTCATCGTATCCGTATGGGCCAAAAAACGAAGTCGCAATATACAGTCACGTAGGATATACAGCCTCGCGGCGCTACTGCCCATCATCGCCATAATCACAGCAGGCCCACACCAGATACAAACCATCCCCCCATGCAACATTGTCCTACGCACAATAGAAGCCTGGAACTTTGTCATCAACAAGCAAAAAGCCATATCACAACTTGCAGACACCCCCATAGGAGTCCGTCGTACCCAGACACCCACAGAACGAGAGTCATACACCCTGTTCATCGGTGAGAGCAGCACCATAGACCACCTCAGCATAGCAGGGTATCCACGACCAACCACACCACTCCTTGCCAAGCGAGACAATCTCACGCTCTATACCGACTATTACTCCAACGCCACACTCACCATGCTTTCAGCGCCAATGATAATGTCCGAGGCGACCCCCGACAACTTCTTTCAAGCATATAGCAACCCCAATATATGCAGAGTCTTTTCGGAGAGCGGTTTTACAGTCATCGCTTTGGTAAGCAACAATCATCTCGAAGTAGATCTGGCACTCACAGCTGATGCTGACATGCTCATACGCCTTGATAGCGACATCTCCATAGCCCACGCCATAGACTCGTTGACCGACATTTACCCCAAGACATTCTTCGTGGCACAAGGACTAGGCAGCCATGCCTATTTCTACAACTTTGAGCCGCAAGACAACATTTTTCGCCCCAACCCCATGTCAGACAACCAATCACAAAACGATAGTCTCCTCTACAATGCCTACGACTGCACCATACACTATACCGACCGCGTCCTCGACAGCATAATAGCAGCCATTGATAAACCCGGCATGCATTCAGCCCTACTCTACGCCTCAGACCATGGAGAAAACGTAAATCCAACAGATGTGCTACGCAGCGTTTCCACCACACCTCAAGCCAGCGAGTATCACGTCCCCATGATAATATGGCGCAGTCCACGATGGGTAGCCAACAACCCCGTCAAGCACCAAAACATAGAAACCAACAAAGACCGCCCCACAAATGCCGACAACATCTACTACACACTCTGCGACCTTGCCAATATACAAATCCCAAATAACGACAAGACCGAGCAGATGTCAGTCACATCATCTACACTCAAGCCCCACAAGCGTCAGCTCCTGACCTCAGACCTCAAGACCATCATCACACTCACATCACCCTGTCGCCACACACCTTAGCCAGACGTCCCTCTGACTCCTTGAGCTCCTTAAACCTCATAAGCAGGCTCTGGGCATTCGCATCGCCAGGAGACACAGACTTGATTTTCTCCATTACTGACTTAATCTCCTTGCGCACAATCGACAATTTCATGTCAGCCAAGAGATGTGTAGCCCTGTCCAAGAGTTTCTCGGCCGATACGAGAGATGCCTCATCATCATGCATACGGCTCAATTGCTCACGGTCAGTCATCAACTCAAACGCCTTGGCCGAGAGATTACGGTCAGAATGCTCTAAAAAGAAAGCGACACTGTCAAACCCCACCTCCTTCACATGCAGCATCGTTTCGTCAATGATACTCTTTGCAAGGTCGTTATGAAGCGAGACCCCATCCTGAGCAAGCGAGTGAAAGATGTACTCCGCCACCGTCAGAGGAATCTCCACCCCATTCTCATCCACAGCCTCACACACCTTAATCCCCCCATACTTCACAACCATCTGAGCCAGCAACAACTCCATCTTGTCATCACGAGAGTCCATCGCAGGCTGTACAGGAACCGTTTCAGGCTTGCCCTCCACGGTAGCCTCCTTCAAGGGAGTCACACCATTACGCCTTTTGTACTCATCCTCACGATTCCTGCTCATCTGAGACTGTACTGCACGCACAATAATCTGCTCGTCCATCATCATAGTCTGAGCAGCCTCACGTATATACAGACTACGCGTAATCTCGTCAGGAATCACCGCGATACTTGTCACGACCTCATTAATAAGCCCCCCCAGCTTTACAGGGTCACCCTTAGCCCCCTCCATCAGTAAGTCTGTCTTGAACTTGATAAAATCCACCTGATGCTCCTCCACATAGCTACGAAACTCCTCCGCAGAGAGCTTACGGGCAAAACTGTCAGGATCATCACCATCAGGCAAAAGCAAGATGCGTACATTCATGCCCGACTGCAGAAACATATCCGTGCCACGTTGGGCCGCATGAATGCCAGCATCATCACCATCATAAAGCAAAGTCACATTGTTGGTAAAACGATGCAGCAGATGAATCTGCTCCTTAGTCAAAGCCGTACCAGAGTTAGCCACCACATTCTCAATCCCACACTGATGCATAGAAATCACATCAGTATAACCCTCCACCATATACACCAAGTCGAGCTTGTTAATAGCAGTCTTAGCTTGGTACAGTCCATACAATTCGCGGCGCTTGGAGAAAATCGAAGATTCTGGAGAGTTCTGATACTTCACCGCCACCCCCTTGGTGGCAGCATTCAACACTCTGCCACCAAAGCCACACACCTTGCCCCCCACAGTATGCCAGGGAAACATCACACGCCCCCAAAACCTATCACACAACCTCCCGTCCTCACGCTTGATAGTTAGCCCAGTACCCGTCAGGAAATCCTCCCTAAATCCCTCTTTCAGAGCTGCCTGAGTCATATCGTCACGGCTGTCAGGGCAGAAACCAAGCTGAAACTTGCGAATGATATCATCCCTAAAGCCACGCTCCCTAAAGTAAGCCAAGCCAATCGTGCGCCCCAGAGTAGAATCATGTAGCTGAGACACAAACCACCTCAAAGCCCAATCGTTGAGGATAAACATACTATCCCTCTCATTCTGCGCAGCCTTCTCCTCAGGCGAAAGCTCACGCTCCTCCACAGCGATACCATACTTCTTGGCCAAATAACGCAAAGCATCAGGATACGACATCTGCTCATGCTCCATGATAAACCCAATAGGGTTGCCCCCCTTGCCACACGCAAAACACTTGCAATAATTCTTGGCAGGAGAAACCATAAACGAAGGCGTCTTGTCATCATGAAAAGGACACAAACCCTTGAAGTTAGCCCCCGACCTCTTGAGAGCCACAAAGTCCGACACCACATCAACAATTTGGGCCGCCTCCTTAATCTTATCAGCAGTAATTCTGTCAATCATGATGCAAAAATACACATAATTTCAAACATAACATTTGAAAATTGAAAAAAATACACTACATTTGTCCAGCGACAACAAGCAAAACCAATATGAATAAAGACAAATTAGTAGAAAGATTCCTAAAATACGTAAGCATTGATACCCAATCCAACGAAGCCGAGACAGAAAAATGCCCCAGCACCCAGAAACAATGGACCCTCGCTCATCACCTCGTAGATGAGCTTCGCGCCCTCGGGCTCCAAGACATAGAGATAGACCTGCAAGCCTATGTCTATGCCACCCTCCCAGCCAATAAGCCCACCATATCCACCCCCATCCCTACCATTGGCTTTATCGCCCACCTTGACACCTCGCCCGACCTCACAGGAGCCAACGTACGCCCTCAGATTATATACAACTATCAAGGAGGTGATATAATCCTCGATGCAGAGCAAGACATCGTCACTGAAGTCCACAGGTACCCAGAACTCACAGCCCACATAGGCGA
>CALZLQ010000001.1 GCA_945788385.1 uncultured Prevotellaceae bacterium | reverse complement strand
TGCGGGGATTGTCATAAAACTACTATCTCAAAGTCTTTGTATTACTTCTCGATTGTGCAGATGCTTACGCGGTTCCAATCTGGCTCGCTGAATGTGCTGCCTACACCACAACCCTGAGCCTCGATGCGGCTTGCATCAATCTTGTAACGCTTAACGAGCATGTTCTTGACTGCGTCAGCACGCTTCTGAGCAAGACGCTCATTGAACTCCTTAGAACCCTCTGGGCTTGCGTAACCCTTGATGGCTACCTTAGCCTTGTCATTGTTGCGGAGGAATGTAGCGATGCGCTCTACGTTTGGCTGCTGAGCTGCAGAGATAGCGCTCTTGCCCTGTGCATAGTATACGTAGCACTCCATGCCGTCATTCTGCTTAACTGTAACAACCTCTGGTTTGCGGTTCTTGAGCTCGTTAACCTGGTTCTGGAGAGAAGCAATCTTTGCCTGTGCCTGAGATGCCTGAGATGCGCATGCGTCCTTCTCGGCCTGAATTTTAGCAATTGTTGCGTTGAGGGCGTCAATCTCAGCCTGGCTACGTGGAGTTACCTTTGTGAAGGTTGTTGTACCATTGCTTGTAGTGAAGTGGTAAACAACACCAGCTGTTACCTCAAAGCTACCTGTGCCGTCAAGGAAGAGGTTTCTCTGACCACCCCATACGCATGCTGGGTTAACTACTACAGCCCAGTTGCGCTTCTTGCCGAGGTTGAAGTTCAACTCCAAACCTGCACGGAAGTTCACGTAGTTGTTGAATACTGTACCTGCGCCTGCTGGTGTAGGATCTGTTGGATCAAGTGGGTGAACAAACTCACCGAACTTGTGGCTGTAACCGATACCAGCGTATGCTACGGGCTCAAAGAAACGGCGTGTACCGTTGAACTTGAAGAGGTTGATGACGTTAACCTTACCGTAAACATTTACATTAACAGCGTCTACTGCAGTGTTAGTGTTGTGCCACTCGCCTGAACCGAAAGCTACGCGTACGTCGGCGCCAGCACCCAACCATGGTGTGAAGTACTTGTCTGCACCCACGAGTACTACAGGTGACCAATCCTTCATGTCGTTGAAGTTGGCAATTGCACCTGCCTGCAGTGTTACAGACCAATTGTCAGTAAACTTGCTTGAACCAGCATAGTTTGTCTGCTCTTGAGCATTTGCTGCTATACCAGCAAGTGCAAATGCTGCAATCATTGCGATTTTCTTCATTTTTTTTGTTAGTTTTAAAACTTAAACTTATTATTACTATAGTAGTTTTTCTTCCTACATTTATCGTCTTACGCCTATATTATTGCGTTCGCACTGCAAAATTACAACAATTTTTGAAATATCAAATACAATTCTCGAATTTTATTCTCGAATTATATTTTTTTTGCGATTTTATGTGCAATAATTTGGAGGTTGATCACGTTTTCATGGATTTTAGACTCAATGGGAGTAGTTATATAAGAAATTCTGCTACCAATCCTATGCTGGTAGCAGAATTAATGTGGAAGTATATGTGGTGATATTTAATGCCAATGCTTATTCCTCGAATCCGTTGGGGTTATTTTTCTGCCAATTCCATGAGTCACGACACATGTCTTCGATACCGTACTGTGCTTCCCACCCGAGTTCTGCTTTGGCTTTGGCAGGGTTACAATAGCATGTGGCGATATCGCCTGGACGACGTGGCTTGATGCTATATGGGACGGGGACTCCATTGGCTTTCTCGAATGCCTTGACTACATCGAGCACGCTATAGCCGTGGCCTGTGCCGATGTTGTAGATGGCTATGCCTTTTTTCTCAACGATAGCTTTGAGGGCTGCTACGTGGGCTCTGGCGAGGTCTACTACGTGGATATAGTCACGTACGCCCGTACCATCATGGGTGTCGTAGTCATTGCCAAAGACTCCGAGTTCTGCGCGTTTGCCTACTGCTGTCTGAGTGATGTATGGCATGAGGTTGTTGGGGATGCCGTTGGGGTTCTCGCCGATAGTGCCAGACTTGTGAGCTCCGATTGGGTTGAAGTAGCGCAACAGGACGATATTCCATTCATTGTCGGCTTTCTGAACGTCCATGAGGACCTCTTCAAGCATTGACTTGGTCTGACCATAGGGGTTGGTACAATGGCCTTTGGGGCACTCTTCGGTGATGGGGATAATGGCGGGGTCGCCATATACAGTCGCTGATGATGAGAATATGATGTTCTTGCAGCCGTTTTTGCGCATCACATCAAGTAGAACGAAGGTGCCGTTCATGTTGTTCTCATAGTACTCGAGTGGCTTGGCGCATGATTCGCCTACGGCCTTGAGCCCGGCAAAGTGGATGCAGGCATCAAACTTGTGTTCGTTGAACACTTGTTGTAGACCTTGACGGTCGCGGATGTCGACTTTGTAAAAAGGTACTTCCTTGCCGATTATTTTGGCGACGCGTTTGAGGGAGATTGGTGAGGAGTTGTCTAGGTTGTCTACTACTACTGCCTCGTGACCCGCTTCGGTGAGTTCGATGAGTGTGTGGCTTCCGATAAAGCCTGCACCTCCTGTAAGAAGAATCTTCATGTCGTATGTTTGTTTTTAGGGTTAGTATTTTAGACTTGCGTGTCACAAAAATAGCAAAAACTATCGTATGTACAAAGGTTTTTGATGTTTATTTTGTGGTCCTATATTAGATAAGGTATGGATTTGTGAGTTTTTCCCGTGCAATGGTGGTCTTTGGGCCGTGGCCCGGCAGAACTATGGTAGATTCGTCGAGGGTGAGAATCTTGTCATTGATGCTTTCTATCTCCTGTCGGTATGAGCCGCCGGGGAGGTCTGTACGGCCTATCCCCATATTGAACAGGGTGTCACCCGAGAACAGGAGCTTCTGGCTGGGTATGTGTAGGCATACGCTGCCAGGGCTGTGACCAGGGGTATGGATTACGTGTATTTGATGTGTGCCGATGCAGAGTGGGCTGCATTGGTCGTAGTAGGTCATTTGCGGCAGAGGGCTGTCGGGCTGTATATGAAACCACTGTTCTAACATCTCCGGGACGGATGCATAGGTGGCGGCATCATCACGGTGACAGTATGGGGAAAGTGAATAGGTCTCGCTGACGAAGGGAAGGCCTATAACATGGTCAAAGTGTGTGTGGGTCTGAAGCGCGTATTTGATCTTCAGGTGATTCTCGCTGACGAAAATGCTGATGGCTGCTTTTTCACTGCTGGTCCATGCGCCGCAGTCTATGATGGCGGCTTCACCAGTGATTTCATCCCATACGATATAGCAATTTTCCTGTACGGGATTGACGCAGAATACTTGGTAGTTCATGAGGATTATAGTGTGACGTAGACCACTTTTTTGGTCTGAAAGAATTCCTCTTCATAATAGTTGGACAGGGATGTTATTACTGTGCGTGACTTGAGTGGCAAAACCTCATTGGCAAGTTCGCCACCCTTGAGGCAGATGAGTCCGTTAGGCATTGCATTGCGCTGATGGCTGGAAATGTTCTTGCGTATGAGTTTGACGAGGTCGGCAAGTGGCATCACTGCTCGGCTGATGACGAAGTCGTATTTGTCTTTGATTTGTTCAGCCCGAGTCCACTCGGTCGTGACATTTGTGAGGGCGAGACTGCCTGCTATCTGCTCGCAGACATGTATTTTCTTGCGAATGCTGTCTACAAGGTGAAAGTGCACATTGGGGTAGAGTATCGCAAGTGGAATGCTTGGGAAACCTCCGCCACAACCTATATCCATGATGTTCGTGTCGTCTTTGAATCCGTATACCTGAGCTATGCCAAGCGAGTGTAATATGTGGCGCTCATAGAGGTTGTCAGTGTCTTTGCGAGAAATGACGTTGATTTTTGAATTCCAGTCTTGGTAGAGTTGGTCGAGTGCTTCATATCTGGATTTCTGGTCGTCGGTGAGGTGTGGGAAGTATTTGTATATAATTTCAGCCTTCATTTACTGATGGGGATGGGATATGACAAGACAGTTGTTGTTGGAGAGGAATCTCTCCAACAACAACTGTGTGATACTACAGTCCTAACGACTGCTTGATGTCTTCGACTTTTGACTTTGCCTTCTGAATCTCGGTGGGGTAGCATTTGGCGCATCCGATAGTGCCTTTCACCTCGCAGTAGAACTTTATCTTGGGTTCTGTACCTGAGGGGCGTACGCTTATCTTGGTGCCATCTTGACAGAACCATTGGAGTACGTTGCTCTTGGCTGGCATGTCGAGGGGGCTTATGTTACCGTCGCTGTCCATCTGGGTGAGGGCCTGATAGTCTTTGGTTAGTATGACTTTGCTGCCTGCAATCTCTTTAGGAGCTTTCTCACCGCGGAAGTCTGCCATCATATGCTTGATTTCGTCGGCTCCGCTCTTGCCTGGCTTGGTGACATTGATGGTGTGCTCGTATGAGAAGCCGTACTCCTTGTAGATATCCATGAGCAGGTCATAGAGGGTCTTGCCTTGGTCTTTGGCCCATGCCGCAATCTCACAGATGAGACAGATGGAGGCTGGGGCATCTTTGTCGCGAACCTTGTCGTAGGGGAGGAATCCGAATGATTCTTCGCCTCCACCGATGTATTTCTGCTTGCCTTCGCTGAGGGCTATCTCGCGTGCTATCCATTTGAATCCTGTGTAGCAGTCTCTGAGTTCCACACCTTCCTTCTTGGCCATTTCTGCGATGACTTCGGTGGTAACAATAGTCTTGACGAGGAAGTCGCTGGGTTGAAGTGTGCCGAGGGCCTTCTTGTTTTTGATGATGTAATAGACAAACATCATGGCAGTCTGGTTGCCGTTAATGATAGTCCACTGACCTTGTGGGTCACGGCATACGATAGCGAGACGATCTGCATCGGGGTCTGTGGCAACAACGAGGTCTGCATTTAGCTTGGTGCCGAGTTTCATGCCGAGAGTCATTGCTTCGGCATTTTCGGGGTTGGGGGATACGACGGTTGGGAAATTGCCGTCTACGACCATTTGTTCGGGTACCACGTTGATGTTCTGGAATCCCCATGAGCGCAGACAGAGTGGTACGATGACGCGTCCTGTGCCGTGCATTGCACTATACACGATGTTGAGGTCTTTCTGACGCAATATAACGTCTTGGTCTACCATGGCTTCCTTGACGGCGCTCATGTAGTCGTAGTCCATCTCTCCTCCGATTATCTGGATAAGGTCCCAGTTGGCTTCAAACTTGACATCTTCGATGCTCACCTTGTTGACCTCATCAATGATGCCTTTGTCGTGTGGTGCCAAAACCTGGGCACCATCTGCCCAATAAGCCTTGTATCCGTTGTATTCCTTTGGATTGTGTGAAGCTGTTACGTTAACTCCAGCCACTGCGCCCAATTGGCGGATAGCAAACGATATCTCTGGAGTGGGGCGCAGACTCTCGAAAAGATATGCCTTGATACCATTGGCAGAAAAAATGGCAGCCACGCTCTCAGCATACATACGGCCGTTGTTGCGGCAGTCGTGACCTACTACCACGCTCTTGCCACCTTCAGGGAAAGCCTTGTTGATGTAGTTGGCAAAGCCCTGTGTGGCCATACCGACGATGTATTTGTTCATGCGGTTTGTGCCGGCCCCCATGATGCCGCGCAGACCTCCAGTGCCAAATTCAAGAGACTGGTAGAATGCGTCAATCAGCGCTGTCTTGTCATCAGATTCCAACATGGCTTTTACTTCAGCCTTGGTCTCATCATCGTAGAGGGGGCTGTCTAACCACTTTTGTGCAACTCCGGTACATTTTTTTATGAGTTCTTGGTCCATAATTGATAGATTAATGAGTTATATTTTTGTTTCTGCTTGGTAAAGATACAAAAAAGATGCGAAAAGTCAGTGGAATGTCGAATAAAAAATGCATTTTTGTCTATATGTAATAGATATGGGTGTCCAAGACAGACAAATGCATGAATACGTGAACACTATTGTGGGGGCACAGCTGCGATTTTCAGCCGTGTTTGTCTGTTAAACTCGTGCCAGAATAGCAGACCAGCAAGACTCAGTCCAAAGGGGATGCCCAGCCAAACACCAGTGCTACCAAGATGGAAAGTGAAACCGAAAGTATAGCTAAGAGGTATGCTGACGACAAGGTAAGATATGAAAGCGTATGTCATCATACGACGCACTTGCTCTATTCCGCGCAAAGCGTTTGCATATATTATCTGTATGCTGTCACCTGTCTGATAGAGAAAGAAACATGGCATGAGGCTGAATATGCACGCACGAACTTGCTCATTGGTAGTGAATGCACTGATGAGAGGTTCTCGACACAGGTATACTGTAGCGTTCATGAACAATATTATGGCGAATCCTGCAAACCATGCTATATGAGCGGTGTGACGTACATTGTTCCAGTCGCCGGCACCGCGGTATTGGCTGATTATGACGCTGGCTGCAGCACCGATGCCGTATACTACCTGAAAGCAGAGCGTGGCTATGGTGCACATAATCTGGTGGGCAGCCAATGGGACGGAACCAAGCCACCCCATGAAGATGGCACAGATGTTGAATGAAGAGGCCTCAAGTGTCAGTTGTATGCTGATAGGGATGCCAAGTCGGAACATGTGCTTGATACCCTGCAAGTTGATAGAAGTAATACTGTGAGGACTCCTTATGCACAAGGCGAGTACTGTGAGTGAGAAAACGCGTGAGACGAAAGTGGCGATGCCTGCACCCGTTAGTCCGAGTGGTACGAGAGTGAAATACGGAATACTGATACCGTAAATCAAAAGATAGTTGAGGACAATGTTAAGTACGTTTGAGGCAAGCATTATCCACATGGGAGTGCTCGTATTACCCAATGCATCAGAGTACTGCTTGAGAGCGTTGAAGGCAGCCATGAATGGCACGCTGACGGTAAGTGTGAGAAGATAGGGGAGAGCGATGGGGACTATCTCTGCCGGCTGCCTGAAAATCTCTATGTTGTGGTATACGGCGAGGAGTACGATGGTGATGACAATGCTGGCAATGAGATTGGTGACTATGCCGTCTGCGAGAGATTGTGCTACACCTCGTGGGTCATTCTTGCCCTTGGCTGCTCCCACTACAGGAGTCACAGCATATGAGATGCCGAGCTGAAAGAAGATGACAAGGTTGAAGAGATTGTTTATAAATCCTGAGGCAGCGAGGTGAGCAGTACTAAAGTGCCCCACCATCATAGTGTCAGCAAATTGTTGGGCGATTTGTCCTAACTGACCTATGATGATGGGAACTCCAAGTACCAGTATGCGTTGGAGCACGCCGGTTGTATCAAAGTTTACAGTCCTTCGCATTCGCGCAACCAGCTGGCAGATGATGCATCACTTGGCATTCTCCAGTCTCCTCGTGGCGAAAGGGAGCATGTGCCCACCTTTGGTCCGTCGGGCAGACAGCTACGTTTGAACTGTTGGTTGAAGAAACGGCGGTAGAACGTAGTGAGCCACTTCTTGATGGTCGCATCGTCATAATGTCCTGTTTCATCGGTCGCGTCATTCTGCTCCTGAAAAGCCTTTTGAGCTAAATGGAACACCTTGGCAGGGCGGAATCCCCAACGTAAGACATAGTAGAGGAAGAAGTCATGAAGCTCGTATGGACCGACGAGGTCCTCAGTTTTTTGGCTTATACTGCCGTCAGCATCAGCAGGTATTAGTTCGGGGCTGATTGGAGTATCGACGATGTCAAGCAGGGTGATGCGCGTGTTTTCGTCGGAAGTCGTGTTGGCTACCCAGCTTACGAGGTGTCTGACGAGAGTCTTGGGTACAGAGGCATTGACCCCATACATGCTCATGTGGTCGCCGTTGTATGTAGCCCAGCCCAATGCGAGCTCAGATAGGTCTCCTGTGCCAACGACGAGACCGTTCATCTGGTTGGCTGCGTCCATGAGTATCTGGGTGCGTTCGCGAGCTTGCCCGTTTTCGTAGGTGACATCATGTTTGTTCATATCGTGACCGAGGTCTTCGAAATGCTGTATACATGCCTCCTTGATACTTATCTCGCGAATCGTGATGCCGAGGAACTTCATGAGATTGACAGCATTGGTATAAGTGCGGTCCGTGGTGCCGAAACCGGGCATTGTTATGCCCACGATACCCTTGCGGTCGAGACCGAGCATATCAAATGTCCTGACACAGACGAGAAGGGCTAGAGTGCTGTCGAGTCCGCCGCTGATGCCCACTACTGCTACCTGGCTATGAGTATGGGAGAGTCGTTTGGCGAGTCCTTCTGTCTGTATAGCAAAAATCTCCTGACAACGTTTGTCGAGTTCGGGTCCGCGAGGGACGAAGGGGTGGGGGTTGACATGACGTGTAAGGCTCGAGAGATTTTGCACGAGCATATCCGTGTCGGTGATGAGCGGATTGCATTCGCGATATGCGGCAGCCGAGGCAGAAAAAGTTGTGTTGTTACGTCGTTCGATACGCAGCCGTTCGACATCGATTTCGGCAGTGATGAGCTGTGGTGTGAGACAGTGAGTCTGCCCCTCAGCTATCAGCGCGCCGTTTTCGCATACTAAAGCCTTGCTGCCGAAGACGAGGTCTTGCGTGCTCTCCCCGTAGCCTGCTCCAGCGAAAACATATCCAGCGAGTAGACGTGCACTTTGCTGCACGATCAGACTCTTGAGATATTGGTATTTGCCTACACAGTCGTTATCAGCACTGAGATTGAGTATTAGTTCGGCACCCATTTGGGCCAATGCACACGATGGAGGTACTGGAGCCCAGACATCCTCGCATATTTCGATGCCGAATGTGCAGCTCGGAGTGCGGAACAACTGATAGCGTGACAACTGTATCTGTTGTCCGCAAAGCCATACCTTACCCATTGGAATGTCAGCGGCTGAGGTAAACCAGCGTTGCTCGTAAAATTCCCGATAGTTGGGCAGGAACGTCTTGGGGACGAGCCCCAACAGCTTGCCCTTCTGCAATACCGCAGCGCAGTTCAGCAGTCGTCCGTCGTATGTGACAGGCAGCCCCACTACGATAATAGTGTCCATGGAGCGCGTGAAATCCATGAGTTTCAGCAGAGCCACCTCCGCCTCATCTATTAGCATCTGCTGGTGAAATAGATCCTGACAGGTATATCCCGTGAGCGACAGTTCGGGAGTGAGAAGAATCTCCACTCCCTGATTGACGCTTTGCAGGACGAGCTGCATTATCTCTTCGACGTTGGCCTGAGGGTCAGCCACCTTCACTTGAGGTATGCCAACTCCCACGCGTACGAATCCATAATTCATTGTATCAATATGTTAGAGAGATGTTACTTAATCATCGATACGCTGCGCTTGACGAATTTGGTTAGAGCCTCGCCTTTGAGCATGCCGTTCTGCAGCAAAGCGATATCAATGAGTTGTTTTATCTTGTCTGTGTCAGTCTCTTGCAGACAAGCCTTTACAATTTCATTGTCAGTATTAAGCACGAGATTGTAGCTGTCGGGCATCTCGCCGTAGAACGCCATTCCTGGGTTCATGCGGGCCATCTCTTTCATGCGTCGCATATATTCGCCCTGAGTGATGATGACAGGCAGCTGCTCTGTGCCGAGAGCCGCGGTCTGCACCTGAAACTCCGTCTTGTCAATCTCAGGCAGTTGCTCCTTGAAAGCATTCTGCAACTTCTCGCTATCTTCCTTGCCCAGTTCATTGCCTGTAGTGTTGTCCTTGACGATGAGGCGCTCCACTACATCTGCATCCACACGGCTGAACGTTGTCTTCTCGAGTTTCTGCTCAAGCATGTTGATGAGCGGAGTGTCAAGCTGTCCCTGCATGAGCAGGACACTGTATCCTTTGTTTTTGGCAGCCTCAATATACGTATATTGCGACTCAGGATCCTGTGCATAGAGATAGACTAACTGGTCGTCTTTGTTCTTCTGTGCACTTTCTACGAGCGTATGATATTCGTCGAGTGTGAAATACTTTCCGTCTGTATCCTTGAAGAGGAAGAACTGTTTTGCCTTGTCATAGAACTGTTCATCAGAGAGCATGCCATAGTGAATGAAGATAGATATGTCATCCCACTTCTCCTCAAACTCTTTGCGCTCGTTCTTAAAGATTCCGTTGAGCCTATCTGCTACCTTTTTAGTAATGTATTGGCTTATCTTTTTGACATTGCTGTCACTCTGCAGATAACTGCGGCTCACGTTGAGCGGAATATCCGGAGAGTCAATGACTCCATGAAGCAGAGTGAGGAACTCGGGTACGATACCCTCGACTTGATCTGTGACATAGACCTGATTGCAGTACAACTGTATCTTGTTGCGCTGTATGTCCAACTGGTTCTTGATCTTCGGGAAGTAGAGTATTCCAGTGAGGTTGAACGGATAGTCGACATTCAAGTGTATCCAGAACAGAGGCTCGTCAGCCATAGGATACAGATGACGGTAGAAGTTCTTGTAGTCCTCATCCTTGAGGTCGCTTGGCTTCTTAGTCCATAGTGGCTCTACGCTGTTGATGATTTCATCCTCATCTGTCTCCACACTCTTCTTCTGTTCCTCGTCCCATTTCGTCTTCTTGCCAAAGGCTACTGGTACGGCCAGGAAGTGGCAGTACTTTTTGAGAAGCCCCTCGAGCTTCCACTTGTCAAGGAACTCCTCACAGTCCTCGCTGATATGCATGACTATGTCGGTGCCGCGGTCAGCCTTGTCCACCTCTTCAAGAGTGAAGGCAGGGCTTCCGTCGCAGGACCATTTTACGGCAGGCTCATCTTTGTATGACTTGGTAATGATGTCAACACGGTCGCTTACCATGAAGCTTGAATAGAATCCAAGGCCGAAGTGACCGATAATCTGTGTGGCATCGTCTTTGTATTTGTCGAGAAAGTCGTTGGCACCGCTGAAAGCAATCTGATTGATATACTTTTCAATCTCGTCAGCCGTCATACCGATACCGTGGTCGCTGACCGTGATGGTCTTGGCTTCCTTGTCGAAACTTACGCTAACTTTGAGCTCGCCCATTTCGCCCTGGAACTCACCCTTGCCAGCCAGAGTCTTTAACTTCTGAGTGGCATCAACGGCATTGCTCACAATCTCACGCAAGAAAATTTCGTGGTCACTGTAGAGAAATTTTTTGATAACGGGGAAAATGTTTTCAGTCGTTACCCCAATGTTTCCTTGTTTCATATCTTTGTTGTTTTAATCATTTAATTGTTTTAGTTGTTTGGTTATGTAAACAACACAAATCATATCGTAATATCTTTGTCGTCAGCACGACCGTCAAGGATAGTCTCGAGCAGAGGGTCTTCTACAAGCGACTGTATGGCTCTGCGCAGAGGACGTGCCCCATATCTGCGGTCATACCCCTTGCAGATGATACTGTTCATCGTCTTAGATGTCAGTCTCAGCGAATAACCGAGAGCCTTGACACGCTCCGCAAGAGGTTTGAGCTCAATGTCAGCAATCCTGCTGATGTCATTGCGGTTCAATTGTCCGAAATAGATGATATCATCCAGGCGGTTGAGGAACTCAGGCTGGAACTGCTTCCTGATGGCCTTCTCGATAGTAGTCCTCACATGAGCATCATTCCGCTGCTCCGTAGTTGCATCCGACAAGTCCGCATATCCTACAGCCGTTGTCTCGATAGCCTGACGTGTGCCGCAGTTGCTCGTCATGATAATCACCGTGTTGCGGAAATCCACCGTGACTCCGTTGCCGTCAGTAAGGCGTCCCTCGTCCATGACCTGCAAAAGAGTGTTGTATATATCAGGGTGAGCCTTCTCTATTTCATCCAGCAGGATTACACTATATGGATGTCGTCTCACACGCTCAGTGAGTTGCCCTCCCTCGTCATAACCCACGTACCCTGGAGGAGCTCCCACCATACGGCTGACAGTATGTTTTTCGCCATACTCACTCATGTCTATACGTATGAGGTTATCCTCACTGCCAAAGAGCGTGGCTGCAAGTGATTTGGTCAGATAGGTTTTGCCAACACCTGTGGGGCCGACAAAAAGGAACGTCGCAATCGGACGATTAGGGTCTTTAAGACCTATCCTGCTACGCTGTATGGCACGCGCCACCTTCGTCACTGCCTCGTCCTGACCTATGACCGTCTGTCTCAGTCTATCATCAAGTTTGCGAAGAGAGACACTCTCCTGAGTAGTGAGACGGCTCAGTGGTATACCCGTCATCGTGCTGACGACCTGTGTCACCACTTCGGGAGTGACATACCTTGCGCTATCTGACGTATTGTTCATCACTTTGGCACCAGCCTCGTCCATGGCATCCACAGCCTTGTCTGGGAACGAACGTGAGCCGATGTAGCGCTGCGTTAGCTTCACACATGCTTCAAGAGCATCGTCCGTATATGTAACCCCATGATAACGTTCATAGGTAGCCTTGAGGTGCTTAAGTATACGCAGAGTTTCTGATGGTGTAGGCTCATTGACCAAAATCTTGTGAAATCTCCTGTCGAGCGCACCGTCCTTTTCGATACTCTTGCGAAACTCGTCGATAGTCGTAGCTCCTATGCATTGTATTCCACCACGACTCAAAGCCGGTTTCAGCATATTTGCCGCATCAAGTGCGCCAGCCTGTCCTCCAGCCCCAATTATGGTATGAATCTCATCGATGAAGATGATAATCTCTCGGTTTTCCTCAAGTTCTGCTACGATGTTTTTCAGCCTTTCTTCAAACTGTCCACGGTATTTGGTCCCCGCCACTACAGAAGCCATATCAAGGCTGAGTATGCGCTTGTCCCATAGAACTTCGCTGCATTTATGCTCGACAATGCGTTGGGCGAGTCCCTCCACTATAGCACTTTTGCCCACCCCAGGCTGACCGATGAGGATAGGGTTATTCTTGCGTCGCCTGCTCAATATCAATACCATACGTTCCATCTCCTCCTCTCTGCCGACGACAGGGTCGAGCATGTTGTCCCTCGCTCTCTGAGTCAGGTCTATACAGAAGGCGTCAAGCGTAGGAGTCTTGCTCTTCGTATCTTCCGGGTTCCGATTCCCAGCTGCGGTTTCAGATTTGCTCCCGTCCACATCGTCCAGACAGCCTTCCATTTCATCGTCAGATACTTCACCATGTTGCGTGTCAGACTCAGCCGTAATATAACCTCTACTCAGTTCGAATCTGGCACCGCAGGATTCGAGCAAGTCCCTTACGCCATCGGCAGCTTTGAGCATGGCCGTGAGCAAGTGGTGAGTCTCCACCTCGGAGGTCAACTCAGCCTTAGCCTCAAGTACAGCCAGACGCAACAGTCGTGTAGAGTCAGAGTCTATCACTTCCCTCCGCGTCTGTGTAGCACTAGGCACGACTCTGCCGTCCAGCAGTTCTGCAACTTTCCTTAGAGCCTCCAAAGTCCTGCATCCCGATCTCTCGAGCATCTGCAGGGCAGTACTGACATTTTGGCGCAACATTCCCATCAGCAAGTGCATAGGTGACACAATGTCATGATTGCGGTTCTCAGCCTCATCCCTGGCAAAGGCAAGCAGTTGCTGCAAATCGTCTGAATATCTGTATCGTATAGTCATTTGTATATGTTGTGGACTATAAAAGTACCATTTTCTTTTCACACTCCTGCAAAAATCATACCGAAATACCCTTTAGACGCATAAGTTTGCATTACAGAGATAAAAATCTTGCTTGAAAATTTGGTCCTTTCATATAAAAGCATTACCTTTGCGCTCGATTTAAGGCTGGTTCGGTAGCTCAGTTGGATTAGAGCAGCAGCCTTCTAAGCTGCGGGTCATGGGTTCGAGCCCCATCCGAATCACGAAACAAGTCTCCACACCAAGGGAGACTTGTTTCGTGTGATATATACCTAATAAAGTAAGTCGACCAATAGTTTATTTATAACCACACTCCATAGAGAATGTGATACCGCGGCGTTGCATATCAAGCATTAGGGGGCGTGCGCGTCGTTTGAAGTTCGGCCATGAGCGGTTATTCTTGCTGCTCCAGCCCGCTTCTGCAAGTATCATGGCGCGTGGGAATGCTTGGTAGAAGAGCCTTTCGGGCGAATTGATACATTCGCTCCATAGGGTTCCAGCTATGCCTAAGAGATTTTTTTGCTCAAATTCTTTTTCCATGTTCCATCCAGGGTCAAATTCGTAGACTTTTTCGAGTGGGACGACAGGCATGCCCCAGTTCGTCTCGGGCATATCCCCTACGGCCATGGGATAGTCCAAATAGCAGTATTCTCCAGGGCATAGTATAATTTTTGCGTTGTTTCGCATTGCTGCGTCTATGGCTACCTGTGTCAGGCCGTGACGCCATGCGAAAGTGACGCAACCTTCCTGTATTTCCTTGAAATCAGTCTCGTACCAAAACATGGGGACCTTGTCGTATTTGGTGCGTAGAGTGTCAATCATGCGGTCAAACATATATTTCTGCAATCTCCAGTTTTCGGAGCGGTCTTCCGTAGTGATGCCTAAACGGCGTTTGAGCTGTTGGTCTTTCTCGCAACTGGTCCAGCAGTCGAGAGCAGGGTTGCCTGCTTCGTCTCCTCCCAGATGTATGTACTTGCAGGGAAATATGTCTGCCAACTCTCGAAAGACATTGCCGAGGAAGGTGTAGGTAAATTCGTTTCCGGGACAGAGAAGTTCATTAGATACCCCGCAAATGGTTCTGATGGGGACTTGGCGGGAGTGACAAGTGAGTTGGGGATAGGCGTGGATTGCAGCTACCTCATGGCCCGGCATCTCAATCTCAGGTATGACCATGACGTGATATTTGGCACAGTACTGTACAAAGTCTTTCATTTGCTCCTGAGTGTAATAGCCAGAGATAGGCATCTGCATGTCGTCCATGCCCGTGCGTGTGCTGGATTCGCTGATAAGACGTGGATAGGATTTGATTTCGATGCGCCAAGCCTGGTCATCGACAAGGTGCAGGTGAATGCTGTTCATCTTGTAGCGTGCCATCTCAGGCACTATCTCCTTGAGACGCTCGTAGGGCAGGAATATGCGGCAAGGATCCACCATAAGCTCCCTGATGTGGGTGCGTGGGGCATCAATAATGTCGACAGAAGGGGTAGTGAGACATACGGCAGATGCGTGGTTGTCAATCATAAGCTGTTCCATAGTCATCAGACCGTAGAACACGCCAGCAGGAGTCTTACCAGAGATTTTTACTCCGTTGGGGTCAATGTGTAAAGTGTAGGCCTCGTCATCAGTGAGAGTAGTGTCGATGCCGAGGGTAATGCAAGCAGTGCCATTGGGGTTGAGTCTGGTGATGTCGGCACGTTCGCACAGTATGCGTGTGAGGTGCTCTCTCTCGTTGGCAAGCGTGTGTGGACAAGTGATTGTACCGATATTTTTCCAGACCAAAAGCATGGTGGTGTCGGGCTTGGTGACGTGGAGAGGTACGGGTACGAGATTCTGTGCCACGCTTTGCTGTAGAGCACAGATTATAATTGCAATATAGGCCAAGGTCTTTTTCATTGTCGTATCTTGAGTTCTTTCCATATAGGAGATTTACGGTATGCTTCGATGCTGGATGGAGGTACTTGGAGTGTAATCTTGCTGGGGTCTGTACCTGCAAATGCACTCTGGTCGATGGTGGGAGGGACAGAGTTGGCAACGGTAATGTGGCGTAGTTTGGTGCAGTGGCTGAACGCACAAGGGCCGATGCTGTCTGTATTCGAGCCGATGTCTACGCGACTCAAGCTTGTGCATTTGCTGAAAGTGTTGGTGCTGATAGTGCGTAGGGAGTGTGGGAGGACTATCCTTTTCAGACGTCTGCACCCTTCGAATGCACCATCGTCGATGGAGTACAAGGTGTGGGGTAGGGTGATGGTGCCCCGGAGATTCTGGCATCCCTTGAATGCATAACTCCCGATGTGAGCCAATCTGCTTTGTGTGGGGATGTTGAGATGCCTGATGTTCCTGCACATCGAGAAAGCTGATGCACCGATGTCTTCCAAATGATTAGGTAGGCTTATTTCTTTTATATGGTCACACGCGAATAACGCTTGGCTGCCTATGGTGCGGAGGGTCAGAGGCAGGATGAGGGTATGCAGTTGGTGTCGAGAGTGGAATGCGTTTTTGGGTATGTCAGTACAGCGAGCCTGACTGAGGTCGAGGGTGGTCATGTTGTGGCAGAGGTCGCGTAGTTGGCGGAAGTCTCCATTGCTGCCATTGCTCAGTGTGCCAGTGAGTCTGACCTCTACGGCTGTGGCTTTCTCTTCAGGACTGATGCTTGTGATATTGTCTGCATTGATAGTCTGCGCCTGTGTGGACTGTATACCTGATATACAGACCAAGAGTATGGCTAAAACAGTTTTTCGTGTCATTTTTGTGTATGTTTTTCGGCAAAAATGTTGTTGGTATGGGATTTTTTTCGTACCTTTGTCCTCGCTTGACAGCAGATTAGTGCTGTCGTGATATTTTTACACGGGAATAGCTCAGTCGGTAGAGCACTGGTCTCCAAAACCAGGTGTCGGGAGTTCGAGCCTCTCTTCCCGTGCTTTCCTTCCCCTTATTTGACGAGTTTGCGCCAAACCCAGACTATGTATGCGAGTACGAATGGAATGGCGAGTGATACGTACGACATCGTACGGAGAGTGTATTGTGTGCTTGACGAATTGTAAATCGTGAGAGATGAGGCAGCATCAAGTGTTGAGGGGTAATAAGGAGTGTTGTTGTAGCCAGCTATCCAAAATAGAGCGAGCACTACGAGTATGGTACCTGTGCCTGTGAGCCAGATGCCTCTACGATATCTCTCTCTTATAATGGTCAATAAGATTCCGCCGACAAGCAGTAGGGCTCCGATAAGGAACGACGCAGCAGCGGCGGGCATTTCTATCAGATTTTTGAGATATTTGTATTCTACTGTGCAGAATTCGTGTTGCGATATGCTCTCGTAGCCAGTGGTCGTAAACAGGGCGGTGAGTGTAACTGCGAGGAGTATGATGAATATAGGAGTCTCGATGATTAGGTGTTTGCGTGACCACGATGCGATTCTGTCATCATCTGTCTGGTTGATGAACCACATCTGGGCTTGGAGTCTGGTGAGCACGAACACGGTAAGTCCGAATGCTACTACTCTCCAGTCTGTCAGGACTTCAAGTCCGTGCCACTCTCCCCAATTGGATATGACGTTGCCCATGGTGAGTGGATCGGCGGTGAGTCTGTCCATATCTATGGTGAACTCGCTGCCGAAGAAGAAAGTGCCTACAGCTCCTCCTATGAGCGTAGGAGCCATGATACCGTTGATTACGAGGAATGAGTCGTAGACACGACGACCGAAGATATTGCCGTCACTGAGACGGTATTTGTAGCTTACAGCCTGAAGTATGAAACCAAAGAGAATGAGCATCCATACCCAATATGCACCACCGAAACTAGTGGAGTAGAAGAGTGGAAAGCTTGCGAAGAAAGCTCCGCCAAATGTCACCAATGTGGTGAAGGTGAGCTCCCAGCGGTGTGCAATTGTTGATATGATCCGTTCGCGGTAGTTGTCGTTCATTTTGTGGATAAGCATGGACTGTCCGCCCTGGACGAACATCAAGAAAACTAAAAAGGCTCCGAGTACGCTTAAGAGGAACCACCAATATTGTTGTAGAAATTCGAGAGACATAGTCTTGGGGTTGTTTATTAGTTTGATTGTTTTGAGTGAAGCTTAGGTTGTCTGTTGGATTCCGAACAGCTTAATGCTTCAAAATCTGTTTAATCATAATTCCTACTTCCGCAATCAGCAGACATGTGAAGAAGACGAGGAAGATGAAGAACGTGGTCTGCACGTTGCTTAAGCCGACGTTGCTGATTGCAGCCCTACATGGTAGCATATCTTGTATGACCCATGGCTGACGGCCTACTTCGGCTACTATCCAGCCACACTGGCTGCAGATATAGGTGAGCGGGATGGTGAGAAGAGCCAGTGTGGGGAAGACCTTGATGCCTGCAATCTTGGCTGTGAGCCACTCGCGCTTGCGACATGCCATATATATGGTGAATGGTAGGAAGACGAACAGCCACCCCCCAATCATCACCATTATGTGGAAGGGGTAGAAAGTCAGCCCCACGGGAGGAATGGCATCTTCTACGTCGTTCAGATACCCATATCCGAAGTACCCGAAGTGTTGCTCAAGTTCTTTCCGGGCTCGCTCGGCAGTGGCATGATCTTTATCCTGTTTTGCCTTGTTAAAAGTAAATAGAGCTTTGTGAGCCATACGTCCGCGTTGGATTCTCTCTGCGTATGGTATAGTGTTGACAACTTTGCCGTCGATTATGTCGCGTCCTTCGATGATGTCTTTGATGCCGGGGATAAAGGCATTGGCATCGTGACGACCGAGTATGCTGAGACCTTTGGGTATGTTAATCTCAAACAGCATGGAAGCTTGTTTGTCATTCCATTTTTTGTTGGGGTTTATTATGCCAAATGCGACTAAGGGAGTGCCTTGCTGTCCCTCATAGAGTCCTTCCATAGCTGCAAGTTTCATGGGCTGTGTCTTTGTTACGTCTACTGCAGACTTGTCTCCGCTCCACATGGTCAGTATGATGCCGATGAGACCAACAGCACCTCCTACCTTGATGCTGCTTGTGGCGAAATCCACGTGTCGTCCCTTATGTATGTACCAGGCGCTGACTCCGACTACAAATACTCCTCCGAGTGTCCATGCCGATGTGACGGTGTGGCTGAATTTGGTAATGGCTGTCGTTGAAAAGGCAACTTCGCTGAACGATACCATGACGTTGCGCATCTGTTCAGGAGAAAACTCCATTCCTGTAGGGTTTTGCATCCAGCTGTTAGCTACGAGTATCCACCAGGCACTGAGTGTTGCTCCGAATGCTGTGAGCCATGTGGCTGCACAGTGTTGACGCGGCGAGAATTTCTCCCAGCCGAAAAACATGACGGCAAAAAACGTGCTCTCGCAGAAAAAGGCAAAGATACCTTCGATGGCGAGTGGTGCTCCGAAAATATCGCCTACGAACCACGAATAGTTAGACCAGTTTGTGCCAAACTCAAATTCGAGTATGATGCCAGTGGCTACACCGATGGCAAAGTTTACTCCGAACAGACGCATCCAGAAATGTGTCATGTCGAGCCATTTGCTCCTCTCCGTCTCTGTGGCATCGGGATTGTTCAGTTTGGATACATATATGGTTTCCATCAAGGCTACAATCAGCCCTAATCCAAGGGTAAGGGGTACGAATAGCCAATGATACATGGCAGTCAGGGCAAACTGTGCCCGCGACCAGTCGATTACACTTATAATGTCATTCATGGTACGATATGATAATTAATGTTTTTCGTGTGTGTGCATATTGTTGATGAGCTGTTCCCTCACCTGTTCGCTCTTCTCTGCGTCAGTCCCGCTCAGGACAGGTTGGAAGAAGAATATGCGCAATATGGCGAATATCACTATCAACTTGATAGCGATAATAAACCATAGGGTGCGCCCCAACTGGCTCATGTCGTGAAATCCGTCCCGATAGAACGAATAAATGTCATTCAAGATATTTGACTTGGCCATATAGTATGACAAGGTTGAATGGCTCCTTATTTCTTCAAGACATTGATTATGCTGTCCTTCTCGGTCATACCGAGATTGCTCCAAGTCTGTTTGCCGTCCTTGAATACGATTATGTGTGGGATGGCGTTGACCTTAAACTTGTCGGCAAGTACTGGATTCTTGTCGACGTCCACTTTCAATACAGTGACTTTGCCAGCCATTTCTTCTGCGACTTCTTCAAGTATGGGTGCCAGACGTTTGCAAGGACCGCACCACGTAGCGTAGAAATCGACCAAAGTATACCCTTTCTTGGCTGTCAGGCTGTCGAATGTCTGCTCATCGCCAATCTCTACTATTGTGGCAGTATTGCTTGGCGCAACAGATGTCGTGTCTGTCTCGGAATTGGTTTGTGCCCCGTCTGTCTTGTTGCCGCACGCTATTATTGCCAATGATACCATTATTGAGGCAAAGAATACAAATGATTTTTTCATAATTGTTGTTTTTTTGTGTTTTCGTTTCGCTAAGATACAAATTCTTTTGTATAAATGCAAGACAAAAAAGTTTTTTGTAACAGAGAATGATTTGTGCTCCATAAAATACATTATTATTAATGATAATTTTGTAATTTTGTGCTCGGATAGTCTAAAAATAAAATCTTATGCTTACAGTAGAAGAACTTAATGACCGTTTGATAGACCTCGCTTTCAGTGAAGATATTGGTGATGGAGACCACACGACGCTGTGTTGTATTCCTGCCGATTCTATGGGTGAGAGCAAGCTCCTGATTAAGGAAGAAGGCATATTTGCCGGTGTGGAGATTGCAAAGCAGGTGTTTCACCGTTTTGACCCGACGATGGAGGTCGAAGTCTATATCGAGGATGGAGCCCATGTCAGACCGGGCGATATAGTGATGTCAGTCAAGGGCAAGGAGCAAAGTCTGCTCCAAACGGAGCGTCTCATGCTCAATATTCTCCAGCGCATGTCAGGTATAGCCACCATGACCCACAAGTACCAGCAGGCTCTCATCGATGCTGGTACCAGGACGCGTGTGCTCGACACGCGCAAAACCACTCCAGGTATGCGTATGCTTGAGAAAGAGGCTGTGAAGATAGGCGGTGGCATGAACCATCGTATTGGTCTCTTTGACATGATTCTGCTCAAGGATAACCATATTGATTTCTGCGGCGGAGTGCACAATGCCATATCTCGTGCCAAACAGTATTGCAAGGAGCACGGCAAAGACCTTAAAATCGAATGCGAGGTGCGCAATTGGAAAGAACTTGAGGAGGCACTTGCAGAGGGCTGCGACCGCATAATGTTTGACAATTTCTCTCCTGAAGATACAAAGAAAGCGGTAGAGCTCGTCGCAGGACGTGCCGAGACAGAGAGTTCTGGCGGTATCACTTTTGACACTATGATTCCTTACGCCAAGGCAGGAGTTGACTTCATTTCTTTTGGAGCTCTCACACACAGTGTGAAGGGGTTGGATATGAGCTTTAAGGCTGCAGGGAGTGACAAATTGTTTATCAAGTAGTTGTACTAATATCCAATCGCTAGTAAATACGAATACTATATGAAAAAAATACTTATCATATTGTCCATTGTGTTTTGTCCGTGCTTGTCATATATCGGCATAGCTTGTACAAACCTAATCGTAGGCAAGGGCGCGTCTGTAGACGGCAGTGTCATACTCAGTTACAGCAGCGATGACTACGGGGCTTTCGGTCATCTCTTTTTTTATCCACGTGCCAAGCATGCAAAGGGACAGATGCGCCAGCTATACCACTACGAGACACTCAACTACCTCGGTGAGATACCAGAGGCAGAAGAGACTTATCAGGTAGTAGGTCTGTGCAATGAATACCAGCTGACAATTTTTGAGACAACCTTTGGTGGTCGAGAAGAGTTGTGGGATGGTCCAGGACTGTTTGACTACGGCAGTCTTATGACTGTGACCTTGCAGCGTTGCAAGACGGCACGTCAGGCTGTTGAGATGATGGGAAGTCTTGCCAACGAGTACGGCTATGTCAGCGAAGGCGAGTCTTTCTCTGTGGCAGACAAAAACGAGGTGTGGATAATGGAGATGATTGGCAAGGGCAAGGATACGAAAGGTGCTGTATGGGTAGCACGCCGCATTCCGGACGATATGATATGCGCTCATGCCAACCACAGCCGCATACGGCGCTTTCCTCTCAAAGACAAGGACAACTGCCTCTATTCGCACGATGTAATTAGCTTTGCCCGTCAGAAAGGGTATTTCAGCGGCAAGGACGAAGATTTCTCGTTCTCAGAGGCATACGCGCCTGCCGATTTCGGAGCCAAGCGTTTTTGTGAAGCACGAGTATGGAGTTTCTTCAACAAGTGGGGCAAGGAAGACATGCAGAAATACCTGCCTTACGCTATGGGTGTGGATAAAGACGGCGATGCGCACGAAATGCCACTGTGGATACAGCCCAAGACAAAACTCAGCGTGCAGGATGTCAAGAACATGATGCGTGACCATTACGAAGATACTCCTATGGATATCCGTTCCGGCCTTGGCGCCGGTGCATGGGAGATGCCCTATCGTCCGACACCTCTCACTTTCGAGGTCGACAGTGTCAAGTATTTCAACGAGCGTCCCATCTCAACCCAGCAGGCATCCAATATCTACGTGTCGCAGCTCCGCTCTTGGCTTCCAGACTATATAGGTTCTTGCCTGTGGTATGGCAACGATGAAGCAAACATGGTCGCTCTCACCCCTATATATCCAGGCTCAATGAAACGCATACCTTACTGTTACAGCGACAAGAGTGCCGATGCCTTTACGTTTTCGTTCAAGAATGCCTTTTGGGTATGCAACTGGGTCAGCAATATGGTATATCTCCGTTACAGCCTGCTCTTCCCCGAGCTCAAAAACGTACGTGACCGCCTTGAGGCCGACTACAACTCTATGCAGGCCGAGATTGAAGAGGTGGCAAAGGGTAGGGGACACGTTGAGGGAGCAAAGTACCTCAGCGACTACTCCACACGTATGGCACAGGGTATGATATCCGAGTGGAACGACCTTGCCAAACTGATAATCGTCAAATACAACGACATGGCTGTCAAGCAGCAAGACTCCAATGGCAAATACCTGCATACTCCAGGCAATGCTCCAAGGCCAGTCATTCGTCCGGGCTATCCAGAGGCTTACCGCAGGAAGATTGTACAAGAGTCTGGCGACAAATACAAGATGCCGCAATAACAGTAAAATTTCACTCTCTCCCGTAATGGACGACAAAATCACCCACATAGGAATCGTCGACAGCGTATCGGAGCATAAAGTCATAGTGCGTATCCTGCAGGCGAGTGCCTGTTCCGGATGCCATGCTGCGGGACTGTGTCACAGCAGCGAGAACAAGGAGAAGCTCATTGATGTCTATGTCGATTCGGCATCGGCATATACCAAGGGGCAGAAAGTCATTATTGAGGGTAGCACACACCGTGGGCTCAAGGCGGTGATATTGGCGTATGTCATCCCCCTCGTGGCAATAGTTGTTACCCTCGCTCTTGCCATACCGCGAATAGGCGAGCCATCTGCTGCTATCCTCTCGCTCATTGTCGTAGCGGCATACTATGCCATACTCTACACGCAACGTAGCCATTTGGCAAAACGTTTTACATTCAAAATAATCAAACAACAAAATAACGAATCAATATGAACGTAATCTTGATTGCAGTAATCGTTCTCGGAGCTGTAGGACTGGTATCGGCTTTGATACTCTTCGCGGCCAAGGAGAAGTTTGCTGTATGGGAAGATCCTCGCATCAAGGAGGTCAGCGAAGTCCTGCCACAAGCTAATTGTGGAGGCTGTGGCTATCCGGGATGTCAGGGATTTGCATCTGCCTGTGTCAAAGCGGCAGAGACAGGATCGCTCAGCGATCTCAATTGCGCTCCAGGCGGACAAGCCGTCATGGAACAGGTAGCGGGCATTCTTGGCCTGCAAGCATCTGCCGCCGCGCCAAAGGTGGCCGTAGTGCGTTGCAATGGCACCTGCGATGCGCGCCCTCACGGCGTCGAGTTTGACGGAGTCCACTCATGTCGTATTCAAAATATGACAGGCATGGGTGAGACCCAATGTCAGTGGGGCTGTCTTGGCGAGGGTGACTGTGAGGCCGCATGCCTTTTCGGAGCCATCAAGGTCAATCCAGCCACTCGCATAGCAGAAGTCGACGAAAGCAAATGTACAGGCTGCGGAGCATGTGCAAAGACCTGTCCTCGCAGCATTATCGAGCTGCGTCCGCAAGGGCCCAAGAATCGCAAGGTCGTCGTACTCTGCAACAACAAAGACAAGGGCGCGCTTGCCACCAAAGAGTGCAAGAACAGTTGCATAGGTTGTGGCAAATGTGTCAAGGCCTGCAAGTTCGAGGCCATCGAATTGGGCACCAACCTTGCGCATATAGACCCAGACAAGTGTCGTTTGTGTCGCAAGTGCGAAGACGAATGCCCACGTGGTGCAATCCACGCTTTTAATTTCCCACCACGTAAACCCAAAACACAGGAGGAACAGGCATGAAAACATTCAGCATAGGAGGAGTGCATCCCGAAGAAAACAAACTCAGTGCCCAAAGTCCCATACGCCAGGCCTCACTGCCCAAGCAGGCTGTGTTCAGTATGTTCCAACACATAGGAGCACCTGCCAAGCCCGTAGTCAAGAAAGGCGATGTGGTCAAGGTAGGCACATTGCTTGGTGAGGCAGGCGGATTCGTCAGCGCACCGATATATTCGTCAGTCAGCGGAAAGGTCTCAAAGGTCGACGTGGCACTCGACGCCAGCGATACACGCCGCATGGCGGTATACGTCGACGTTGATGGCGATGAGTGGGAGGAGAGCATTGACCGTTCAGAGACTCTCGTCACTCTCGCTGAGCGTCCCGAACTCGACTCCAAGACAATCATAGATAAAATCAAGCAGGCCGGTATCGTAGGCATGGGCGGAGCGACATTCCCATGCCATGTCAAGCTATGTCCGCCACCAGGACAGAAAGCTGAGTGTGTCATCATCAATGCCGTGGAGTGCGAGCCATACCTCACTGCCGACCATCGTCTCATGCTCGAACGTCCCGAACAGATACTCGTAGGCGTGACCTTGCTCATGAAGGCAGTTGGTGTAGACAAAGGCTATATCGGCATTGAGAACAACAAGCCCGATGCCATCGCGCTCATGACCGAGAAAGCCAGCAAATACCCCAATATACAAGTCGTACCACTTAAGGTGCAGTATCCTCAAGGAGGCGAGAAGCAACTCATAGACGCAGTCATAGGCAGGCAAGTACCGGCTCCCCCAGCCATTCCCATCAATGTGGGAGCCGTGGTGCAAAATGTAGGTACCGCATACGCTGTCTACGAGGCAGTCATGAAAAACAAACCTCTCATCGACCGTGTCATCACCGTCACCGGCAAGAGCGTCAAGACCCCGAGCAACCTCCTTGCCCGTCTTGGCACACCTTTCTCACAGCTCATCGACGAGTGTGGAGGTCTGCCACAGGATACAGGCAAGGTCATTGGTGGCGGCCCCATGATGGGCAAGGCCCTCATCTCGCTCGACATACCCATGACCAAAGGCTCAAGCGGTCTGCTTATCATGAATGACAAAGAGGCAAAACGTGCAGAGGCAGACCCCTGCATACGTTGTGCAAAGTGCGTAGGAGCATGTCCTATGGGACTCGAACCATATCTCCTCGCACAGGTCAGCTCACAACACCAGTGGGAGAAGGCCGAGACAGAAGACATAGTTTCGTGCATAGAGTGCGGCAGTTGTTCGTTCACATGTCCAAGTCACAGACCGCTTCTCGACATGATACGCCTTGGCAAAACAACAGTAATGGGCATCATACGCTCTCGATCTCAAAAGTAATCATACAACAATGAATAAACTAACAGTATCCCTCAGCCCACATGTCCATAGCGGCGATTCCGTCCAGAAGAACATGTACGGCGTATGTATAGCCCTGCTGCCGGCTATGGTATGCAGTCTATACTTCTTCGGACTCGGAGCAGCTGTAGTGTTGCTCACCAGCATTGCCAGCTGTGTCCTTTTCGAATGGGCCATCACCAAGTATATACTTGGCAGAGATAAAGTCACCATAATCGACGGCAGCGCGATACTCACCGGCATATTGCTCGGTTTCAATCTGCCGAGCAACCTGCCTATCTGGATTGTCATCATCGGAGCCCTCGTCGCCATAGGCGTTGGCAAGATGACCTTCGGAGGTCTCGGCCAGAACCCCTTCAATCCAGCCCTTGTAGGACGCGTCTTCCTCCTCATCTCGTTCCCTGCACAGATGACCACATGGCCCGTAAGCGGCACTGTAGGCTATCTCGATGCCGAGACAGGAGCAACCCCCCTCAGTCTCATATCCTCAGGTCAGATAGACAAGCTCCCCGACCACATTGACCTGCTCCTCGGAGGCATCGGAGGTTCCCTTGGTGAAGTCAGCGCCCTCGCCCTGCTCGCAGGCCTTGCATACATGCTGTGGCGCAAGATAATCACATGGCATATCCCTGTCAGCATCTTAGGTTCAGTGACCATTTTCACCGGCATACTCCACCTTGCCGACCACACGCAATATGTCAGCCCCGAACTGCAACTGCTCTCAGGCGGTCTCATACTCGGAGCGTGCTATATGGCCACAGACTATGTCACCTCGCCCATGACCCCCAAAGGTCAGATTATCTACGGAACAGCCATCGGCATCCTGACAGTCATCATCCGCAACTGGGGGTCGTACCCAGAGGGTATGTCGTTCGCCATACTTATCATGAACGCCTTCACCCCACTCATCAACAACTATTGTAAGCCCAAACGCTTCGGCGAAAAACCAAGAAAGGAGGCTGCAAAATGAAAAAGTTAGAATCCACATGGTACAATATGGCCATTGTGCTCACCCTCATCAGTGTAGTAGCAGGAGCAGCTCTCGCATACGTGAATGACCTCACAGCCGGTCCCATCAAAGCCATACAAGAGAAAAACGAGCAGAATGCCATCAAAGCCGTACTCTGCAGCGACGATGCCGTCGTTGTCAAAACCGAAGAAGTAGACGGCTGTACGGTATACATTACAGAGCAGGGTGCAGCCGTCAAGACCGAAGACCCTGCCAATGGCAGTTTCGGAGGCGGACTCACCATCATGGTAGGCCTCGACCAAGACTTCCATGTACTCGGCTACAACGTACTCCAGAGTAATGAGACCCCAGGCCTTGGAGCCAAAGCTTCAACATGGTTCCAGAAAGGGCAGAAAGGCGACATCATAGGCAAGAGTGCAGGTCCGCTCGCTGTCACCAAAGACAAAGGCGAGATAGACGCCATAACAGCCAGCACCATCACCTCGCGCTCATTCCTGCGCGCAGTCAACCACGCGGCAGCAGCCTATTCCAAAGCCGTCGGGCGCAAATTGGACGTCAACATCGACACACAGTCAGGAGCGAGTCCGCAGCAAGAAAACAAAAAACATAATTAGGAGGAAAGCAAGATGAACAATTTCAAAGTAATACTCAACGGTATCATCAAGGAGAACCCAACCTTTGTTCTCCTCCTCGGCATGTGTCCCACCTTAGGTACTACCAGTAGTGCCATCAACGGTATGTCTATGGGGCTTGCCACCATGGCAGTCCTCATATTCTCAAACCTCATCATCTCGCTCATCAAGAACCTCATACCCGACATGGTGCGCATACCCTCATTCATCGTGGTTATAGCATCGCTTGTCACAATCCTGCAGATGCTCATCAAGGCATACGCCCCCGATGTAGACAAGAGCCTAGGCCTCTTTATCCCCCTCATCGTGGTCAACTGCGTCATCCTTGGCAGGGCGGAAGCCTTTGCAGCCAAGAATGGCCCCGTCTCTTCAGTCTGCGACGGCATAGGTATGGGATTGGGCTTCACCCTTGGGCTTACCCTGCTTGGAGCCGTTCGCGAGATACTCGGTACGGGTTGTATCTTCAACTTCAGTGTTTTCCCCGAACAATACGGAGCCCTCGTCTTCGTCCTTGCTCCCGGAGCCTTCATTGCCCTCGGCTACCTCATAGCAATCATCAACAAAATAAAGGGATAGAATTATGGCATACATATTGATATTCATCACAGCAATCTTCGTCAACAACGTAGTGCTGTCACAGTTTCTCGGCATCTGCCCCTTCCTCGGAGTGAGCAAGAAGGTAGACACAGCCCTCGGCATGGGAGCCGCGGTAGCCTTTGTGCTCACCATCGCAACCATAGTCACCTACCTCATACAGGTATATCTGCTTGAGTCGCTACATATCGAGTATCTCCAGACCATAGCCTTCATACTCGTCATTGCAGCCCTCGTGCAGATGGTAGAGATAGTGCTCAAGAAGCTCTCCCCCTCACTCTATCAGTCACTCGGAGTCTTCCTGCCCCTTATCACCACCAACTGCTGTATCCTCGGTGTAGCCATACAGGTAGGCATGGGTACCTACAACACACAGGGGCTTGAGCCCAATATGCTCACCGGTGTGGTCTATGCCATATCCACAGCCCTTGGCTTCGGACTTGCCATGGTCATCTTCGCAGGCATACGCGAACACCTCAGCATGATGAACATTCCGCGCGGTATGCAAGGCATGGGCATAGCCCTCGTCACCGCAGGTCTCCTCGCAATGGCCTTCATGGGCTTCAGCGGAGTCGATGCAGGCCTGGCCAAAGCCTTCCTCGGCTAAACGACATACAAATTAAGCATACCAATACAACACATAACCCCAAATAGGCTGTTAGACCGTCATCATCATGACACACTGACAAGCCGTTTGGGGTTATACAATACTATGCAAATACAAGCCACAGACATCATCGCCACCATGCAATCCATGAGTGACCCGCAGCAAGCCCGTCATCTCATGCGCTTCTTCAAGACCAGCCCCGGGCAATACGGCGAGGGCGACCAGTTCCTCGGTATCAAAGTCCCTCACATTCGCCTTGTAGTGAAGGAAGCCCGTCATCACGTAACCTTAGACCAAATAGCCGTCCTACTTCACTCCCCATGGCACGAAGTAAGACTCTGCGGCTTCCTCCTCCTTGTCGAGGAAATGCGCGTTGCCCTACCCAAGTCCAGGCAAGCCCCCACCACAGGCGCCACTCGTCGTCAAGAGATTGCCTACTTCTACCTTCGTCACACTCGCTGTGCCAACAACTGGGACCTCGTAGACATGAGTTGCCCCAAGATTTTAGGCAACTGGCTGATATACCCAAGCCCCGACGGCACCCCTCCCGACCGTCAAATCCTATACCATCTCGCACAAAGCAGAAACCTTTGGGAGCAACGCATCTCTATCGTCACCTGCTGGATGCTCATCCGAGCCAATCAATACGATGACGCCTTGACTATTTCCACCATGCTGTTGTCACACCCCCACGACCTAATCCACAAAGCCGTAGGATGGATGTTGAGAGAAGTAGGCAAGCGCGATATGTCTGTCCTCCAAGCCTATCTCACCACCCACGTAAGCCAAATGCACCGTACCACCCTGCGCTATGCCATAGAAAAGATGTCTCCCATCGAAAGAAAATACTGGATGACAAGGTAAGGAAACCATTCATTAGCGTTATGGTGAGAGCAAGCTTTTATTTTCGAGCAGAAAGAGAGTCGGCGTATAACAGTCTAATGAGTGATTTGAGTTAAAATAATCTAAACTTGTCTCGGAATATTGGTTTGAAATAAAAAATGATTACCTTTGTACCGACTAATCAAGAAAGGAGACACTATGACTAAGAAAAGAGAAATTTACCGTTGTTCCGTATGTGGAAACATGGTTGAAGTATTGGATGCAGCAGCAGGCACAATGGTATGTTGCGCTAAGCCAATGACATTGCTTGAGGGCAATACACAAGATGCGTCACACGAGAAACACGTCCCTGTCATCGAACAGACAGAAGGTGGCTTCATTGTCAGAGTCGGTGCAGCCGAGCATCCCATGCTTGCCGAGCACTACATACAGTGGATAGAACTGCAAACACAGACAGAAGTGTTGCGTCGCGAATTGCACCCAGGAGATAAGCCCGAAGCCCTCTTCGTAACTTCGCAGACGCCGCTCATGGTGCGTGCATACTGCAACCTGCATGGATTGTGGACACTGAAGCCATAAACCATAAGAATTATGCTGATTAGGCTGAGTCTGGCGGCATCCTTGATGTTTGTCAGGCTCAGCTTGATGGTATTTGTAGGGAATTAGTATTAAAAGTTGGCTTTTATTTGTTTTTCCCCTCGCATAGTCGTATCTTTGCATAAAAATTGCGAAGATATGCTTAGTGGCATCTTAAAACGACTTCCCGTAAGGAATCGTAGGTTCTTTAATTTAGGACTGCTTGTTGCAATGATTGTGACAGTGGCTTGTTCAGGTGGGAAGACAGAGAAAGAGCCCAGAGATGACGAACCGCTCATTGTGACGGACGTAGACTCTGACAGTCTTTCGGGCGATGACGTTGCCGACTTGCCCTTGATGCCCAAGGAGGGAGGGGAGCGAGTCGACGAATTGTTTGACGATTTTCTGTATACCTTTGTCCGCAGCCATCGTATTCAGGACACTCGCACGGAGCAAGGCTTGAATTGCGACCTCTCGTTCATGGCAGGCGAGTACTGTACCAATCTATATAGCAGTCAGAGTGAGATGGGCCTCAACGAAGACACCATGCTCTCCGTAGCTTCGGTAGAACGCATAGACCTCAGAGAGCAAGAGATTACATCGTTCAAGTTTCACAAGCAGAAAGGCAAGTGGCGCCTGACAAGCAAGGAAGTGTACGGCTTTGCAGGGAGCGATATGTGTGACTTTCTGCAGTTTTATGCCCGCTTCACTACTGACAGCGTGTTCCAATACAAATCCATGTCGCGAAGCATCAGAGTGACGATGATGGATCCTGACGATGAAAACCAAAGTATCGAAGGCTTTATAGACCGCGAGCAGTGGCCTACGGTGATAGGCGAGTTCCCCAGCGGAATAATATCCAACATTCGCTATGGTCAGATATACGACGGGCGAAGGCGTATGATGCTCGAAAAGATGGCTATGGGGCAGGGGATGAGTGAGACCTTCACTTTTGAGAAACACGGCAAAGACTGGAAACTAACCCAATTCGACAATTGAGATGAATGTCTTGAGAAACATTTCGCTGCTGCCCTACAACACATTCGGCATCGACGAAGAGGCAGAGTGCCTCGTAGAGTATGATACCATTGAGGAGCTCGGAGATATTCTGGGCGACACGGCATACCCCCGCCCTTTGCTACACATTGGAGACGGGAGCAACCTCTTGTTCCTCAAGAAGTACGAAGGCACGATATTGAAGAGCAGGATAAAGACCCTCGAAGTCGTAGACCAAGACGAAAAGCACATCACGGTGCGCGTAGGCTCAGGTTGGGATATGGACACGTTTATACAACATTGTATCAGACAGGGCTGGTACGGTCTTGAAAACCTCAGTCTCATACCCGGACAAGTCGGGGCAAGCGCAGTACAAAACATAGGAGCATACGGAGTGGAGGTCTGCGAACATATCTCAGCAGTACATTGCATCGCAGTAGAAGACAGGGTAGGGCATACGTACGACAACGCAGAGTGCGGTTACGCATACCGTCACAGTATCTTCAAGACCCCCGATATGCGAGGACGAATGATAGTGACACACGTCGACTATCGCCTGAGCAAAACATTTGAACCAAGGCTCTCGTACGGCCCACTAAAGAGTGCAGCCTCACAAATCCCCAATCTGACAGCAGAGGCACTGCGCGACATCATCGTCGACATACGTACACGCAAGTTGCCTGACCCCAAGGTCACAGGCAATGCAGGCAGTTTCTTTATGAATCCAATCGTGCCGCGCGAACACTTTGAGCACATACTGTCGGCAAATCCCGCTATGCCATACTACGAAGTCGATTCGGACCACATCAAGATACCAGCAGCATGGATGATAGAGCAGTGTGGCTGGAAAGGCCGTTCGCTCGGTCCTGCAGGAGTACATCCCCATCAGGCTCTGGTACTCGTCAACAACGGCGGGGCAAAAGGGCATGATATAGTAAACCTCTGCAACTCCATCATAGATGATGTGCAGCAGAGGTTTGGTATCACACTTCACCCAGAGGTGAATTTTATTTGATTTCAACCACAGTTATACCGGCACCGCCGAAACGCACATCCTCATCATGTGCAGACTTGACGTGAGGTATAGTGTTGAGATATTGGCGAACGAGTTGGCGCAATATGCCGTTGCCAGTGCCATGCAGTATCCTCACTCGCGATGCGCCGACGAGCAGAGCGTCGTCCATATAGTGAGTGATAGTCTCTATCGCCTCATCTCCGCGCATACCGCGAATATCAATATCCTGCTTGAAGTTGAGGTGAGTCTCGCGAATCTTGTCTTGAGTCTCACGGCTGACAAACGAAGTGACATTCACCTCGTTCTGCGGTTTGGCCACACGCTCCACACGCACAGGTACAAGACGTTTTATGTCGACCACACTACGCACATGACCGAACATCACGGTGATACGCGCCCCATTGACCTTCTCCACCCTGCCCACAGCAGTAGTACCCGCAATCTTGACATCCTGTCCTGGGTAGATAGCCGAGGTCTCCTGCTGACGCTGAGTGCCGAGCGTGCCAAGCAATGCACCGAGAGCCTGCTGCTGCGACTGCTCGCGCAGAGCCTGCTCAGCCTTGTCACGCTTGCGATCCTGCTGACGCTGGCGTCGCTCCTGTATCTGGCGCATCTTGCGCTCTATCATCTCATCGTGTTCACTCGTAGTATGCTCGTCGAGCTGCTGACGAAACTCATTGAGCTCGCCGCGAATCTCTCGCACGCGTTCACGCTCAGCCTGCGATTCGCGAATCTCGCGAATGGCATTCTCGACCACGGCATTGGAGTTCTGGATAATCTCCTCAGCCTGTGAGCGAGCCTCGCTGATTATCTCCTGACGTTTCTCCTTGAGCATCACAATCTCACGCTCGTAGCGTTGGATAGTCTGCTCCATCTGCTTCTCCTGACTGTGTATAGTCTGGCGTTTGCCCTCCCAGTAACGCTTGTCGCGCACGATGTCGAGCAGATACTTGTCGGCATTGACATAGTCCTTGCCCACAATCTCGGTAGCGTCGGCAATGACATCCTCGGGTATGCCCGTCTTGCGCGCTATCTCGATGGCAAACGAACTCCCGGGGTTGCCCGTCTGCAACTGGAAGAGAGCCTGCATCTGCTGTCGGTCATAGAGCATGGCACCATTGACCACACCCTCATGATTGTCGGCAAACATCTTGAGATTCTGATAGTGCGTGGTGATTACACCAAAAGCCTTCTTCTCGACAAATCTCTTCAATATAGCTTCGGCTATGGCCCCTCCGATGTTAGGCTCAGTACCACCTCCAAACTCATCGATGAGCAAGAGAGTAGAGTTGTCAGCCATACGCATCATGTTCTTCATGTTGAGCAGATGGCTCGAATAGGTCGAAAGGTCATCCTCTATACTCTGCTCGTCACCGATGTCGATGGCAATCTTGTCGAATACACCCATCTTGGAGTTCTCCCCCACAGGGACAGGCAGTCCGCATTGCAGCATATACTGTATGAGCCCCACAGTCTTGAGGCAGACACTCTTTCCGCCCGCATTGGGGCCGGAGATGATGAGCATGTGCTGCTTGCGGTCCAGCTTAATCTCCAAGGGAACCACCTTCTTGCCCTGCTTCTCAAACGAAAGCTTGAGCAGAGGGTGCTGGGCCAAAGTCCAGTCAATGACAGGGTGGGCAGCCACCAGCGGACACACACCACCTATGCGTTGGGCAAAGCCTACACGCGCGCGTACGTATTCCAAATCTGCAAGAAAGTCGAAGGCCCGCAACATTTCCTTTGCGTTGGGGCGGATAAGCATAGTGATATGCTTCAGTATCTGGATAATCTCGCGCCGTTCCTCACTCTCAAGCTCGCGAATGCGGTTGTTGGCCTCGACCACCTCCTGCGGCTCGATGTAGACAGTCTTGCCCGTAGCAGACTCGTCATGCACAATGCCTCCGAGACGTCGTTTGAGCGAAGGGCTGACCGGAATCACCAGACGTCCCTCACGAAATGTAGGAGTGACGTCCTGAGCCACGAGCCCCTCATTCTTGACCGTGCGCAGGATGCTGTGGAGCGTACGGTTGACGCTACCCTCGCTGGCACGCAATTCATGTCGTATGCGAGCCAACTCAGGGCTCGCCTCATCGCGTATATGACCATACTTGTCGATGGTCTTGTCGATAGAGGCAGCCACAGCTATGAACGTAAACACGCCGAGCGAGAGCTGGTTGAGAGCAGGGTAGAGCAAGTTTTCGCCCACGGTATTCTGAAACCTCATCTGAGCCAGGGGCGAAGGGTCAGAATCCTTCTGTGAGCGCACGAGCCGCAGCCATGCGTGCAGAGTGTCGAGCGAGCGTCTGAGTTTGTCGAGGTCTTCCTCCTCGATGTGAGCCCCTTCGAGCCTGATACGCTGTATCTGCGGACGCAAGTCGTAGAACGACATGTCGGGCAGTTCGGTAGTCGCGGTCAGAATCTGAGCCAGCTCGCGCGTCTCCTGCTGACGCAAGCGTATGAGCGAGACGTCAGTCATCATCTCGATCTGGTCCACACGCTCGCGTCCGAGTTCGCTCTGACACAACTCCTTGAGAATGGCGCGAATGTCGTCAAAAGCAATCTTATGTTCGAAATTGTTAGGATAAATCATTGTAGGATATTAGAAATTCTTCTCAGGGTAGAGTTCGTTCCACCAGCTCGCATCGTCCTGCAGCCAACGCTGGAACCAAGCCATGATGCTGTTGTGCCATGCGATGCGTTTGTGATGGTCCCCGATATAATGGTCCTGTCCGTCCACCATGACGAATGCCGTCTCCTTGCCGAGAATCTTCAGAGCGTTGAACATCTGTATAGATTCACCCACAGGGACATTGGTGTCAGCACCGCCGTGCATGAAGAGGATAGGAGTGTTGATTTTGTCAGCATTAAACAGAGGAGAGTGTTCGGTGAAGAGGCGAGGGTTGCTCCAAGGGTGGGAGTTGGGCGCAGCGCAGGCATTGTATGTGTAGCCCCAGTAGCCTTCGCCCCAGTAACTCGTGATATTGCTGATACCGGCGTGAGACATCGCTGCAGCAAAGATGTCAGTCTTGGTCTGGAGATACTGCGTCATAAAGCCACCATAGCTCGCTCCGAGACAGCCTATCTTCTGAGCATTGA